>NZ_QAJD01000088.1:36997-45092 GCF_003061465.1 Aeromonas sp. HMWF017 | reverse complement strand
GTTCAAGAAAGGCGCGCATGGCGGGGGTGATGCTCTGTTGGCGGGTCAGAAAGGCGGTATGGCCGATATTCTCCAGCGGAGCGAGAGGCAGGCAAACGAGATCCGAGAGCTTGCTGGCAGAGCGGGCGAGACCGGAGCTGACGATGGCCCAGCCCAGCCGGTGGCGTACGGCGCTGACCAGATGGAACAGCGAGTCGGTCTCCAGTACCACGTTGAGCGAGGTTTCCCCCTGCTCGGCGGCGCGATCCAGATATTGGCGAAATTGCATGGTGCGGCTGGGCAGCACCAGCGGCTGTTGCTGCAGTTCAGCAAGCGCAATGTCGCCGCTGCGCGGAAACTGATCCGCTTCGTCACGGTTCATCAGCACCGCCATCTGGTTGGCGCCTTGCGGGTAGACGTGAAAGGCGCGCCGGCCAGCTCCCCCGGCGGGTTCATCAAATCCCAGTCCGATATCGCACTGATGCAGCTCCAGCTGTGATAGCAGGGCTTCGTTGCTGAGCACCGATAGGCGAATGACGATGTCGGGATAGCGCTGCTTGCAGCGGGCGATAAACGGCATGATGTCGAGATTGGACTGGGGCACGATGCCGATGCGCAGGGTGCCGGAGAGTTCGCCTTGGAACAGGGCCAGCTCCTGCTTGAGCGCCTCCTGTTCCAGCAACATCCGTTCGGCATACTGGCGTACCAGCTCGCCGGCCTCGGTCAGGGCGACAAACTGGCTGGTGCGTACCACCAGATCGGTGCCGACACTCTTTTCCAGCGCGGTAATGCTGGCCGAGAGGGTCGGTTGGGTGATGTGGCAGGCTTTGGCCGCTTTGGCAAAATGCCGGTGTTTGGCCAGCTCGTGAAAGTAGTGCAGTTGCTTGATGTTCATCTGGTTGTAGTGGAGGCAGTGGAACCGGCTATTGAAAATTAATCAATTGAAAAAGCATCTTCGATAGAGCAACTCTATCAGGATATAGATTTATTTCATTGGTTTTGCGTCAGTCGCCTCTCTAAACTTGAATGCAGTTTGCATTTTTAGGCCAACCTGCATGCCTGCCTACACGCCTGTCGACATCCCCGTCAATTTGCCTGCCTCGCCTTCACTGGATCATCTGGTGGAGGAGGTAGCCGTCGCCATCAACATCAATGGCATCAACCACGCGGTGATGATGGCGACCCCGGACGATCTCGACGACTTTGCCGTCGGCTTTCTGTTTGGTGAGGGGATCATCCGGCATAACCACGAAGTCCACGACATCCAGGTCGCGCCAGCCGAACAGGGTATTGTGCTGGATGTGACCATTGCCAACCGCTCCCTGGCTGCTTTGGCTGAGAACAAGCGTCGGCTGACCGGGGCAACTGGCTGCGGCATCTGCGGCGTAGCGGCGGTGGAGCAGGCGCTGCCCGCATTGCAGGTGTTGCCGCTGACACCGCCGCTGGATGGGGCCTTGCTGGCGGGGCTGCGCCCGCAGATCGCCCAGTGGCAGCTCAAGGGACAGCAACACGGCGCCCTGCATGCGGCGCTGGCGCTGGATGCCGAGGGGCGGATCCTGCACTGCCGGGAAGATATCGGGCGCCACAATGCCCTCGACAAGCTGATCGGCCTGCTGCTGCGTCAACACAGTGCGTGCGACACCCTGGTGGTGACCAGCCGTTGCGGTAGCGAGCTGGTGCAAAAAGCCGTCCGCTTTGGTGCCCGTCATCTTATCTGTCTGGCATCGCCCAGCCAGCTGGCGGTCAGGCTGGCCCTCAAATACAACCTCAACGTCGTTCATATTCCCAAGTTTGATGCCCCGGTCAGCTATTCGAGCTATCGCCCGGCGGATCCCATCGGAGAGTGCCATGAGTCATATTGAAAAGCCCGCCAAAGCCGGCGGTTTTTCGTCCCTGCAATCCACCATGAAACAGGTGCTGCGCAGCCAGAAGACCCGTCAGAACATCAAGAACCTGCTGCGGGTCAACCAGACCGACGGCTTCGATTGCCCGGGCTGTGCCTGGGGTGACAACGACCACGGCACCTTCCAGTTCTGTGAGAACGGCGCCAAGGCGGTGGCCTGGGAGTCCACCGGCAAGACGGTGGGGGCCGAGTTTTTCGCCGCCCATTCGGTGCGCCAGCTGGCCACCCAGAGCGACTACTGGCTCGAGTATCAGGGGCGGTTGACCGAGCCGATGCGCTACAACCCGGCGACCGATCACTACGAGCCGGTAAGCTGGGACGACGCCTTCACCCTGATCGCTGACACCCTCAAGGGGCTGAATAGCCCGGACGAGGTGGAGTTTTACACCTCAGGGCGTGCCAGCAACGAAGCTTCTTATCTTTATCAGCTGTTTGGTCGCCTGTTTGGCACCAACAACTTCCCCGACTGTTCCAACATGTGCCACGAGGCGAGCGGGGTAGCGCTGATCCAGTCGGTCGGCATCGGCAAGGGGACTGTGGAGCTGGATGATTTCGATCAGGCGGATGCGGTGTTCGTCTATGGCCAGAATCCGGGTACCAACCACCCGCGCATGATGAATGCCCTGCGCCAGGCAGCGCGCGGCGGCTGCAAGATCGTCAGCTTCAACAACTTGAAAGAGGTGGCCCTCGAGCGCTTCGCCAGCCCGCAGAGCCCGCTTGAACTGCTGACCCCGGCGGCCACCACCATCAGCCACCAATATCTGACGCCGAAACTGGGTGGCGACATGGCCGCCATCCGTGGCATGGCCAAGTACATCTTGGAAGAGGCGCCGGAGGCGGTGGATCGCGATTTTATCGCCCGCCACACCCGCCACTTTGCCGAGTACGAGGCGCAGGTGCGTGCAACCGACTGGGCCATGATCGAGCAGCAATCCGGTCTGACCCGCGCCGAGATCGTGCAGGCCGCCCGGGTCTTTGCCGCCAGCCAGCGTATCATCAGCTGCTGGGCCATGGGGGTGACCCAGCATCTGCACTCGGTCGATACCATTCGTGAAATCGTCAACCTGCACCTGATGCGCGGCCAGATTGGCAAGCCGGGGGCGGGGCTCTGTCCGGTACGGGGCCACAGCAACGTGCAGGGCAACCGCACCATGGGTATCAACGAAAAGCCGACCGCTGCCTTTATCGACAGGCTCGAGCATCACCTGCAGGTGAGCCTGCCGCGGGCCCGTGGCCACAACGTGTACGAAGCGCTCAAGGCGTTGGATGAGGGCAAGAGCAAAGTACTCATCTGCTTGGGCGGCAACCTGGCTGCAGCGGCACCCGATACCGACTTCACCTATGGGGCGATGAAAAAGGCCGAGCTCAACGTGCAGATCAGCACCAAGCTCAACCGCAGCCATCTGCAGGTGGGCAAGGCGGCGCTGATCCTGCCCTGCCTCGGCCGCACCGAGCTCGATATCCAGCGCACGGGCAACCAGAAGATCACGGTGGAGGACACCTTCAGCATGGTGCACGCCTCGACCGGCGCAGCCGAGCCGGTATCGCCGCTCTGCCTCTCCGAGACCGACATAGTCGCGCGGATGGCTCATGCCACCGTGGGCAGCGAGCGGGTCGACTGGCTGGCTCTGCGCGATGACTATGCCCGTATCCGTGATCTTATCGAGCAGACCATCGCCGGTTTTGCCGATTTCAATGCCCGCATCCAGCAGCCGTGCGGTTTTCATCTCGATAACTCCGCGGCGCTATTGACGTGGAATACCGCCAGTGGCAGCGCCGAGTTTCGTGCCAGCACCCTGCCGCAATCAGTGCTGCCTGAGTGTACCCGCCATGCCGAACAGATGCGCGATCAGCCAGTCCTGCTGTTGCAGAGCCTGCGCTCTCACGATCAGTACAACACCACCATCTATGGCATGGATGACCGTTATCGCGGCATCAAGGGTCAGCGCAACGTGGTGTTCATGAACGAAGGGGATGCCCGTCGCCTCGGTTTTGCCGAAGGGGACAAGGTCGATATGGCGGCCATCTGCAACGATGGGCGTGAGCGCATCGTGACCGGCTTTAGCGTGGTGATCTATGACATTCCGCAGGGCAACATCGCGGCTTATTACCCGGAGACCAATCCGCTGGTGCCCATCGACAGTATCGGGGCCGGGTCGTTTACCCCCACCTCCAAGTCCATCCCGGTGCTGGTGACGGCCTCCCGCCAGCAGGAGAATTTGTTGCTGGTCAAATAGAAGCGCTAACGCGACTGGCTGCGCTAACACAGCATGCACTGTGAATGCTGTGATGCCCCGGGTGAGCTTTTCATCCGGGGCATTTTTTCAGCTCTGAAAGGGGTAGGGGGCGTTGATCATCAGGCAAAGAAAAAGCCCGTCACGCTGGTGACGGGCTTTTGCTGTTGGTACCCCGAGATGCCGTTGCCGGTTTGGGCCCTTGAACCGTCGGTTCAAGGCGGGGATCGGATCTGACCGCAGGCTTCTCGGTCGTGCCGAGCATGCGCAATAGCCAGAAGGCAGATCCCCTGTTTGGTATGAATATCGGCTCGGGGACTTGAACCGGCTGACAAACATCCCAGGGAATTTTAAAACGGTTTGCGATTAGGGCTGTTGCCCCTCCTCGCTGGAATCGCCATATTGTCCGTGCTCGATCAGGGCCGCTTCGATGGTGCGCTGCAGCATCTTGATCCGCTTGTCCATGGTCTCAGAGTATTGGTGGTTCTTCTCTTTTTCAAGGCAGAGCTCATGACAGAAATTGAGCGCCGCCATGATAGCCAATTGCTCGTTGCTGGAGACTTTGGAGCGTTGACGCAGGTCGATCAACTTGTCGGTCAGCTGCTCGGCGGCCTGGCGCAGGGCATCCTGTTGTCCCAAGGGACAGGATACCTTGTAGGGACGTCCCAAAATGACGATTTCTACGGCCTCTGTGCTCATGCCTTCCTCAATACGGCGGAGCTGATTTCCGCCTTTATCCACGTGGACAACTGGGCGGGACTATATAGCGCAGATGCATAAGTTTCAAGGCCTTGCTGGCTCTGCAAGAGGGAGAATGCTAGGATCCTGACCATTAATTCTGCAAATTTGACTGAACTTTGAGCGGATCCTCGATGAGCAAAACGAACCCCCTTAAATATGCGGCAGTGGCCGACATCATGGAACAACATGAGCTGATGGCCAGCGCAGTAGAGGCCCATGGTGTGATCTGCGGTCTGGTGTGCGGCGGTGTGGCACTGGACGACAAGAGTTGGGTGCCCCATTTCAATGATCTGGTGAACGACGGTTTCGGCCTGCCGGCCCCGGTGCGCCAGGTGATGACCGATCTTTATCACAATGTGGTCGAGAGCCTGATGGCCCAGAAGGGCGTCGAGCTGCTGCTGCCAAGTGATGATGCTCCCCTCGACGAGCGCATCGATTCGCTGGTGGACTGGTCACAGGCGTTTCTGGCCGGTTTTGGCGTGGTGCAGCAGGAGCTCTCCCGCGCGTCGGAAGAGCTGCAGGAGATGATCCAGGATATCGCCAGCATCACTCAGGTCTCTGCCGAGTTCGATCAGGAAGATGACGAGAATGAAGCTTCCTTCCTGGTGCTCTACGAACACGTCAAACTGGGGGTCATGATGGCCTTCGAAGAGTTTGGCAAGCGCCCCGATACCCCGAGTGCACCGCCGACCCTTCATTGAGGAGCGGGTCAACGAGACCCTTACTGAATCTGCAAGAGCGCCTGATGGCGCTCTTTTTTATTCCCTTGTGGTGGCTAACCCTGTGAGGCGCAACCGGTTTTTTGCCGGTGACCTCGCATTCGGCCAGCGGCTTTGTGATAGCATGAGGCCACCTTTTTCACTTCTTCCTCTCTGCTTATGTCTCAATCTGATGTGCGACAGGTCGATGTCACCCTGGTCGGCGGTGGAATGAGCGGCGCCGTGCTGGCCCTCTCGCTGGCAGCCCTGCTTCGATCCGATGGCTCCCCCCTCGAGATCCTGCTGCTGGAGGCAAGCGTCCCCGAACAGCACACCCATTCAGGGTTCGACGCCCGCGCCATTGCGCTTTCGGCCGGTACCTGTGATGCGCTGTTGCGACGCGGACTCTGGCCGCTGTTTGCCCCCCATTGCGCCCCCATTACCCAGATCCATGTCTCGGATCGGGGCCACGTTGGTCAGGCTCGCTTGTCGGCTGTCGAATACGGTCTGCCCGCGCTGGGCCAGGTGATCGAGCTTGCATCCGCTGGCAAGGAGCTGCAACGGGCGATGGCGGCCTCTCCCAATATCCGGGTCTGTTGTCCGGCCCGGGTGAGCGAGATTGCGCCCGATGAGGAGAAGGTGACCCTCACCCTCGAAAGCGGTGAACAGATTGAGACCCGCCTGCTGGTGGCGGCAGACGGCGGCAACTCCTTTGTGCGTCAGCACTTCAAGTTGCCGGTGACCCGCCACGACTTTGAGCAGCACGCCATCATCGCCACGGTCAAAACGGCGCAAGACCCTGAGGGACGCGCCTTCGAGCGTTTTACCGAAGGGGGGCCGCTGGCCCTGCTGCCGATGCAGGAGGGGCTCTCCTCGCTGGTGTGGAGCGTAGGGCAGCATGAGGTGGATGAGCTGACGGCCCTCGATGAGGCGGCGTTTCTTGCCCGTCTGCAGCAGGCCTTTGGCTGGCGGCTTGGTCGCTTCGAGCGATGCGGCGTGCGTAACGTCTATCCGCTCATTCTGACCGCCTGCGACTACCCGCTGGCCCAGCGCACCGTGCTGGTCGGTAATGCCGCCCACGCCCTGCACCCGATTGCCGGACAGGGCTTCAACCTCGGGATGCGGGATCTCGACCTGCTTACCGGCGCCGTAGCCAAGGCGTTGGCAGAGGGGGAGGATATCGGCAGCTTCAAGGTGCTGAGCGGCTACTGGCAGCAGCGTCAGCGCGATCAGGAGCAGACCGTCTGGCTCACCTCTTCGCTGGCCCAGCTCTTCTCCAATGGTCACGATCCGCTGGTGGCGGGGCGCAATCTGGCGCTCACCCTGATGGGGCGATTCCCGTGCCTCAAGGCGCCGCTTGCCTCGCGCACCCTGGGCTTTGTCGCTGATGTGTGCGGCAACTAGCCAGCACTTGTTGAGTGGAACCTGTTGACCACCATTCGTTGATCAAAACCTATTGAATAAAGAGGTGATGCCTGCGGGCGTCACCTCGCTGGCCAGTCGGTCAGCCCTGAAAGGATGAGATGATGCAGATGCAAAATGTGGATGTGGTGATTGTCGGTGGCGGCATGGTGGGGTTGGGGCTCGCTGCAGCCCTGAAACATAGCGCCCTCAAGGTGCTGGTGGTGGAGGGGCAATTGCCCGACCCGCAGCTGGGGGAGGTGGCCGATAACCGGGTCAGCGCCCTGAGTCTGGCCAGCCAGCAGATCCTGCGCCATGTCGGCGCCTGGGACGGCATTGAAGCGCGCCGCCTGCAGGCCTACGACAAGATGGCGGTGTGGGAGCAGGACAGTTTTGGCCATATCGACTTCGATGCCGCCAGCCTGCGTCAGGCCAACCTCGGCCACATCGTCGAGAATCGGGTGATCCAGCTGGCGCTGCTTGAGGCAATTGAAGGTGCCAGCAATATCCAGTTGCTGACCCCCGCCAGAGCCAAGAGCCTGCAGAGCGGCCCGGCGGGCGCCCTGCTGCTCCTTGAAGATGGTCAGGCCATCTCGGCCAAACTGGTGGTGGCTGCCGATGGCGCCCACTCCTGGGTGCGCCGTCAGGCTGATATCCCGCTCACCAGCTGGGATTACGGTCACCACGCCCTGGTGGCGACGGTGCGCTGCGCCGAACCCCATGAAGCTGTTGCACGCCAGATCTTCACCCCGGATGGCCCGCTCGCCTTTTTGCCGCTGTGGCAAGAGAACCTCTGTTCCATCGTCTGGTCGCTGCCTGCGGCCCGCGCCGAGGTGCTCTGCACCTGCGATGACGAGCAGTTCAATCGCCAGCTTACCGCCGCCTTCGATGCCCGGCTCGGTCTGTGCAAGGTGGAGGGGGCGCGCAGCGCGATTCCTCTTACCGCCCGCTATGCCCGCGATTTTGCTCGCGAGCGGTTGGTGCTGGTGGGAGATGCCGCCCACACCATCCACCCGTTGGCAGGACAGGGGGTCAACCTCGGCCTGCTGGATGCCGCCGCGCTGGCGGAGCAGATCTTGCAAAATCATGCCGCGGGCGAGGATATCGGCCTGCTCGGCAACCTGCGCAGCTACGAGCGC
>NZ_QAJD01000088.1:33150-36987 GCF_003061465.1 Aeromonas sp. HMWF017 | reverse complement strand
GGGTGATCCGCGCCGCCATGGGGCTGGAGGGAGAGTTGCCCGCATTGGCCCGTCCTGACTGGGCTGTTGCTGCGACCAAAGGCAGTGCCATGCAGGCCAAGGGTGAAAAAAACTAATATTACTCGTCGTTTTTGACAACAAAAGTAATCCGACAAGGCTGACGACCCGTTTTGGGTGTCAGCCTTTAATTTTGCTCTGGAGCGAAACGTTTTTCTGCAAATTGTGACGAAACGGTAAAAATCAAAATTTAATCTCGCCTGAGTCGGCTTATGGCTGTTTTTATCACTGCATTTATCTTAGTGTCTGGAGTCAGTTTTACGGGAGGGGATTAGTTTTTTTTGAGCGGCACGCTCGCCTGCTTGTCATATAATCCGCTCCGTTCAAGGAATCCCTCTTGCCTGGCAAGGGCAGGAGCGAGCACACACTTTTGGATCCGGTCGCTATTTGCTGCGCACAGTGTAGTCACAGCGGTGGCGCGGGTCGCAAGGGTGGTCGCCAAAGCGAAAAGGCTTTTTGCTAAGGAAAGAATGCGATGATCCAGACTACTGTACTGCATCCCAAACACCTGGAAGCCGGCGCCAAGATGGTGGACTTCCACGGTTGGGAAATGCCCATCAACTACGGCTCCCAGCTGGAAGAGCACCATGCGGTGCGCAGCGATGCCGGTATGTTCGATGTCTCCCACATGACCATCGTCGATTTGACCGGCGAACGGGTCAAAGCCTTTCTGCAACACCTGCTGGCCAACGACGTGGCCAAACTCACTGCCCCCGGCAAGGCCCTTTACAGCGGCATGCTCAACCCGGAAGGCGGCGTGATCGATGACCTCATCACCTATTACCTCACCGATACCTTCTACCGGCTGGTGGTCAACTCCGCTACCCGTGAGAAAGATCTGGCCTGGATCCGCCATCACGCCATCGATTTCGATATCACAGTGACCGAGCGTCCCGAGCTTGCGATGATTGCGGTGCAGGGCCCCAACGCCAAGGTCAAGGCTGCGGCTGTGCTGAGTGCCGCCCAGCGTACTGCCGTGGTGGGGATGAAGCCCTTCTTCGGCGTGCAGGCTGGCGATCTCTTTATCGCCACTACCGGCTACACCGGCGAGGATGGTTATGAAATCGTGGTGCCGCAAGAGAAAGCCTGCGAGCTGTGGCAGGCACTGCTGGATAACGGCGTCGCCCCGTGCGGCCTCGGTGCCCGCGATACCCTGCGCCTCGAAGCAGGGATGAACCTCTACGGTCAGGATATGGACGAGTCAGTCTCTCCGCTGGCCGCCAACATGGCCTGGACCATCGCCTGGGAGCCGAGCGATCGCAACTTCATCGGCCGCGACGTGCTGGAAGCACAGAGAGCGGCGGGCAACCAGCCCAAGCTGGTGGGTCTGGTGATGGAAGAGAAAGGGGTGCTGCGTGCCGGTATGCCGGTCACCTTCACCGCGGCAAACGGTGAGAAGCGGGAAGGTGTGATCACCTCCGGCTCTTTCTCCCCCACCCTGGGCTACAGTATTGCCCTGGCGCGGGTGCCCCGCGATATCGGTGAGCTGGCCGAGGTGGAGATTCGCAAGAAGCTGGTCACCGTGAAGGTCACCAAGCCCGCTTTCGTCCGTAACGGCCAGAAGCTGGTTTAACATCGTCTTGGGGGAGGGCAGTACCTCCCCCATCCCTTTTCATATTCGTTTTTAAACGCGACTCAAAGATCAAAGGAAGCACAAATGAGCCATATCCCGAGCGAACTGAAATATGCCACTTCCCACGAGTGGATCCGTGTTGAAGCCAACGGCGAGGCCGTGGTCGGTATCACCGAGCACGCCCAGGAGCTGCTGGGTGACATGGTGTTTGTCGAGCTGCCGGAAGTGGGCAAGCAGGTCAGTGCCGGTGACGACTGCGCCGTGGCCGAGTCGGTCAAGGCGGCCTCCGACATCTATAGCCCGGTGAGCGGCGAGATCATTGCCGTCAACGAAGAGCTGGAAGGGAGCCCCGAGCTGGTCAACTCCGATCCCTACAGCGCTGGCTGGCTGTTCCGCATCAAGCTCGATGACGAGAGCGAGCTGGCCAACCTGCTGGATGCCGAAGGCTACCAGAACGTGGTGGACGAAGAGTAATGCCCCAGGGCCCTGCCAACACAGCAGGGCCCCTTTGTATGACCGCCAGCCGGGCAAGCACCGGCCGGTGGAAGGGTGAAGTCGCCCGCGCCTGCCGTTTGCCAGCCTAGGAGCCTAGGGGGTAAACGGGCCGGTCCGCAACAAGGCGATCCCCTCTCGATGCTGCCGCAGCATCCGGTGCCGCACCCTGTCTGCGGGGCCCAGAACATGAGTGGAGTCGGTCTCAGCCGACCATCAGGAACATCAGGTCTTGGTTATCAGGATGTCATGCCAGGACTTATTTATCAGGAAATAGGGAAATGACCCAGTCACTGTTTGAACTCGAGCAAAAAACCGATTTTGTCCGCCGCCATATCGGCCCAGGCGAGGAAGAGCTGCGCCAGCTGCTGGCGACCATCGGGGCCGAAAGCCTGGACGATTTGATTGAACAGACCGTGCCCGCCGCCATTCGCCTGCCGGGCCCGCTGGGGATCGGTGCGGGTATGACCGAGGTGGAAGCACTGGCCAAGCTCAAGGGTTATGCCGCCCAGAACAAGATTGCCAAGAGCTATATCGGCATGGGCTATCACGATACCCATGTGCCCCACGTCATTTTGCGCAACGTGCTGGAAAACCCGGGCTGGTATACCGCCTACACCCCCTACCAGCCCGAGCTGGCGCAGGGCCGGCTCGAAGCCCTGCTCAACTTCCAGCAGCTGACGCTGGATCTGACCGGCATGGATCTGGCGAGCGCCTCCCTGCTGGATGAAGCGACCGCCGCTGCCGAAGCGATGGCGCTGGCCAAGCGGATGGCCAAGTCCAAATCCAACCTCTTCTTCGTGGCCGACGATGTGCACCCGCAGGTGATCGACGTGGTCAAGGAGCGCGCGGTTCACTTCGGTTTCGATGTGGCGGTCGGTGCCGCGAGCGACGCAGTGAGCGAAGAGGTGTTCGGTGCCCTGTTCCAGTACCCAACCACTACCGGTGAGGTGAAAGATCTGCGAGCGCTTATCGCCGCAGTACAGGCCCAGAAAGGGCTGGCCTGCGTCAGCGCCGACCTGCTCTCTTTGCTGCTGCTCAAATCCCCGGGCGAGCTGGGGGCCGACGTGGTACTGGGCTCCGCCCAGCGCTTTGGTGTGCCCATGGGCTACGGTGGCCCCCACGCCGCCTTCTTCGCCACCCGCGATGCCTACAAGCGCTCCATGCCGGGCCGTATTATCGGTGTCTCCAAAGATGCCCGCGGCAAGGCCGCGCTGCGCATGGCGATGCAGACCCGCGAGCAGCATATCCGCCGCGAGAAGGCCAACTCCAACATCTGTACCGCCCAGGTGCTGCTGGCCAATATGGCGAGCTTCTACGCCGTCTACCACGGCCCGGTGGGGCTGAAAACCATCGCTTCCCGGGTGCACCGTCTCACCACCATTCTGGCGCTCGGCCTCAAGGCCAGGGGCGTGGCCCTCAAGCACGCCAGCTGGTTCGATACCCTCACTGTGCTGACAGCAGATAAAGCCGCGCTGATCGCCAAGGCCGAAGGGCTCGGCATCAACCTGCGTGCGGATCTCGATGGTGCGGTGGGGGTGTCACTCTCTGAAACCACCACCCGCGGCGATGTGGCCGAGCTGTTTGAGCTGTTCCTGGGGGCTGGCCACGGCCTCGACATCGAAGCGCTCGACAAGGCGGCTCAAGCCCATCACGCCATCCCGCAGGATCTGCTGCGCAGCGACGCCGTGCTGACCCACGAGGTGTTCAACAAG
>NZ_QAJD01000088.1:27775-33140 GCF_003061465.1 Aeromonas sp. HMWF017 | reverse complement strand
CTCTGAAACCGAGATGCTGCGTTATATCCACCGTCTCGAAGCCAAGGATCTGGCCCTCAACTACGCCATGATCTCGCTCGGATCCTGCACCATGAAGCTCAACGCCACCGCCGAGATGATCCCGGTGACCTGGCCCGAGTTTGGCAAGTTGCACCCGTTTGCCCCGCTGGCGCAGGCCAAGGGCTATCAGCTGCTGCTGGCCGACCTCGAAAACTGGCTGGTGAAAGTGACCGGTTACGATGCGGTCTGCATGCAGCCCAACTCAGGTGCTCAGGGCGAATACGCTGGCCTCTTGGCCATCAAGAAGTACCACGAGTCCCGCGGCGAGGGGCATCGAGATATCTGCCTCATTCCTGCTTCTGCCCACGGCACCAACCCGGCCTCAGCCCAGATGGCGGGGCTCAAGGTGATCGTCACCGCCTGTGACAAGTCCGGCAACGTGGATCTCGACGACCTGCGCGCCAAGGCAGCCGAAGCGGGGGATCAGCTCTCCTGTCTGATGGTGACCTACCCCTCCACCCACGGGGTGTATGAGGAGACCATCAAGGAGGTGTGCGGCATCGTTCACCAGCACGGTGGTCAGGTCTATCTGGACGGCGCCAACATGAACGCCCAAGTGGGCCTCACTGCGCCGGGCTTTATCGGGGCGGACGTTTCCCACCTCAACCTGCACAAGACCTTCGCCATTCCTCATGGCGGTGGCGGCCCGGGCATGGGGCCCATCGGCGTGAAGAAACATCTGGCACCCTTTGTGGCCGGTCACACCGTGGTCAAGACCGACAAGGAGAGCCGTGACAACGGCGCCGTGTCGGCTGCACCGTTCGGCTCGGCCAGCATCCTGCCCATAAGCTGGATGTATATCGCCATGCTGGGTGACGAGGGGCTCAAAAAGTCCACTCAGGTGGCCATCCTCAACGCCAACTATCTGGCCAAGAAGCTGGGGGACTCCTTCCCGGTGCTCTACTCCGGCCGCAATGGTCGGGTGGCTCACGAGTGCATCCTGGATATCCGTCCGCTCAAGGAGGCTTCCGGCATCAGCGAGATGGACGTGGCCAAGCGGCTGATGGACTACGGCTTCCACGCGCCGACTATGAGCTTCCCGGTCGCGGGTACCCTGATGGTCGAGCCGACTGAGTCGGAATCCAAGCGCGAGCTGGACCGTTTCGTCGAGGCGATGACCGCCATCCGCGCCGAGATTGCCAAGGTGCAGGAGGGGCAGTGGAGCCTGACCGACAACCCGCTGGTACACGCCCCGCACACCCAGGATGACGTGATGGACAGTGAGTGGAATCGTGGCTACAGCCGCGCCGAGGCGGTCTTCCCGTCCGATGCCGTGCGCGCCGCGAAACTGTGGCCCTCGGTCAACCGCATCGATGACGTGTTTGGTGATCGCAACCTGTTCTGCGCCTGTATCCCGACTGAGGATTACGCCAAGTAAGTGGCGTCCAAGAGCAACAGTTAAGCCGTATAAACAACAGGGCCACCCAAACGGGTGGCCCTTTTTATATGTCATCTGATTGCTGCTATCCGAATGTCCGGCTTAAGTCCTTGAGCTGGCTCGCTTTGCTCTGCAAGTTGGCACTGGTTTCACTCACTTGATCGATTTTTAGGCTGTTATCGTGAGAGAGCGAGGATATCTGGTTGATATTGCGGCTGATCTCCTCGATGACAGCTTGTTGCTCGGTGGCTGCGGCGGTGATCTGGTTGGAAAAATCAGAGACCTTGTCTATCTCGACCACAACCTGATTCAGATTGCCGGTGCTTGCCCGTGTGGTGGTGAGGCAGGCGTTGGTTCTGGTCACATTGAGATGCATCATCTCTTTCCATCCCCCCAGGGTTTGCTGAATATGGCCAATGCTGTTCTGGATCTGCTCTGTCGCCTTGTGGGTTCTGGTCGACAGGCTGCGAACCTCGTCCGCCACCACCGCAAAGCCACGCCCCTGATCGCCTGCCCGTGCGGCTTCGATGGAGGCATTGAGCGCCAGCAGGTTGGTTTGATCCGCAATGCCGCGAATTTCGCTCATGATGGTGCCAATCCGCTCGGATTCGCTCGCCAGCTCAACGGCTGACTGGAAGGCTTGCTCCGCCTGGGTGGCCAGCGCCGACATCTCTTCACCCGCTTCCGAAAGCTGGTTGCTGGTGGTGATGCAGTGGCTGCGGGCTTCTTCGATCTGGCTGTTGCTGTCTTGAATATTGCGGTTGATCTCCTCGGCGGCCGAGGCCATCTGGGTGACGGCGGTGGCAATCTGCTGGATCTGAGTGTCTTGCGAAGAGATATCCTGGCTGGCCAGCGAGGCGGAGCCGCGCAGGTCATTGGCCATGGCATTGAGCGAAGCCGTGGTGTCATCCACCCGGCCGAGTACGGTACGGATCTTCGCTTGCCCGAGCTTGATATGGAAATCGGCAATGCTGTGGGGGGCATCCCCCGAGAAGATAAGGCGGCTGATGCTGTCGTAATCCTGCTCGAGCTGCTGCAAGAATCGCGGCGTGAGGAAGAGAGGGTGGCGATTGAACCAGATTGTTGCCAAGAGGGGTATGATGACCCAGAGCGCCTGCAGCGGTGAGAGCAGCCAAAGCGCGCTGATCACGCTGACGAGCAGCAGGGGGATGGTCATCATGGCCGGCGTGAGCTGGCGCAGGCCCATGTGAATGGCAGAGCCGGTTTCACGGGCTTTAAGGGTTTTGTACATCTTGTTGGCACGCGCTTTGTGCTCTGCGGCGGGACGGCAGCGGACGGATTGGTAACCCACCATCTTGCCATCTTCATAAATCGGGGTGACATAGGCATCAACCCAATAATAGCGACCATCTTTGCAGCGGTTTTTTACCATGCCTCGCCATGGTTTGCCTGCCTGCAGGTGGGCCCAGAGATCGGCAAACGCCGCCTTGGGCATATCGGGGTGGCGCACCAGATTGTGATGTTGTCCCAACATCTCTTCCAGGCGATAGCCTGCCACCTGACAAAACGCCGGATTGGCGTAGGTGATGTCCCCTTTGAGATCGGTCGTCGATACCAACTGGATATCGTCGGCAAATTCAACCTCGGTATCTGTGGTGTGAAGCGAGCTGGTTACCATGATCAGACTCCGGTTTCGGCGTAACGGAATACTTCGTCTGAGTATGGCAGAGGATGTTCATTTATTGTGTTGTTGCACATTAACTCTTGTGCTACTGCGTGGGGACGGGATGGGTCTCACATTTTTACAGTGCGGTTTGGCGAGGGGAGGCAAGCCAAGTAACATGGCGTGACTTATGGCTGTGCAGCGAGACAGGTAACGCAATGAAGTTGGATGCGATTTTATGGGATTATGACGGTACTCTGGTCAATTCGGTGCCGAAGAATATCGATATCACCAAGCAGATCCTGGCTGAGGTCGCCCCCCATCTGACCGGAGAACATCTGCCGCGCTATCTGCGCAGCGAAGCGGAGTATCACCATGCCAATCACGCCGCCAAGAACTGGCAGGCGCTCTATATGGATTACTACGGTTTGTCGCGGGACGAGATGGTGCTGGCTGGCAGTCTGTGGGCCAAGCATCAGGAGATGAACCGGACCGAGGTGCGGTTTTTTGCGGGGCTGGAGGCGGTGATTGACCATTTCTCTGCCATTCCCCACGGAATTTGTTCGCAAAACTCCCAAAAAAACATTCGCCGGGTACTGGAGCTGCATGGCGTGAACAGCCAGTTCAAGGCTGTAGTCGGCTATGATGACGTGCCCGGACAGCAGCAAAAACCTCATCCTTTCGGTGGCCTCAAATGTCTGGAGTCTATCTTCGGCCCAGCCAGGTGCCTGTCGCTGATCTATATCGGTGACCATGAAGCGGATGTGCAGTTTGCCCGCCATTTGCAAGGGGCACTTGGCGAGCAGAGCCGTGTGATCTCGGTGGCTGTCGCCTATAGCCGCGCGACCCCGGAGCGCTGGGAACACCAACCCGACCATATCGCCCGTGACGTCGAGGATCTGCTCCCCATCGTCGGGCAATATCTGTAACGCCGGTTGCAGATTGTCATACGGAACATGCAAAACGCCGATCAGTTGATCGGCGTTTTGTCTATGGGAAGCCTGATGGTTTCACACTCGGCTGCTTTGGCATTTTGCCTGTTTAAAGATGGGCGACTTAAAACAGCAGTTGCGTCAGGTAGCCCATCAGGATCGCCATGCCGAGGATCACGGTAAGGAAGGCCGCAATCATCGGGGTTCTGAACATGGATTTGAGCAGGATCACCTCGGTCAGACTGGCACCGGCACTGCCGATGATCAGCGCCATGACGGCGCCCATTCCCATCCCTTTGCCCAGCAGTACCGACGCCAGCGGGATCACGGCCTCGGCACGGATGTAGAGCGGGATCCCGACGATGGCGCTGAAGGGGATGGCCAGCGGGTTGTCGGCACCAGCATGGGCGGCGATCCACTCGGCCGGAATAAAGCCGTAGATAAATGAGCCGATAAGCACCCCCAGCAGGAGGAAGGGCAATACTGTTTTGAACTGCTGCCAGGCATCGATGCGAGCTTTGACCCAGGCGGTGGGGAGCTGTGGTGCACGGGTCAGGGTTGCAGTGCCATCGCCGCAGCAGGAGAGGGTGGCCTGTTTTGCCATCTCTGGTTGCGGTGCCGGGCAGCACGCCGCTCCGTTGAGGGGTTTGATTGTGCGAATGGCGCCGCGTTGGTTGTCACTGCAATGTGCTTGAGTGGTGGTGCGGGTCGCCGGGCCACAGCCGCTACCGCAAGATGGGGTGGCCTCTTTGGGGTCGATGACATGGCGCTCGAATCCCAATCTGTCGAGCAGCATGCTCGCCATGACGGAGACGCTGGCGGCGATCACGGCGTAGAGCAGGGTCACTTTCCAGCCGAAGGTGGCCCACATCAAGCCGACGATGATGGGGTTCAGCAGTGGCGAAATAAACAGGAAGGTGAGGGTGGGGCCAAAGCCAGCCTTGGCCGAGAGCAGCCCTCTCAGCATGGGGATGGTGGAGCAGCTGCAAAAGGGGGTGACGGCACCGAGCAGGGCCGAGAGCAGATAGCCCTTGCCATGTCTCGCCCCCAGCATCCGCTGGATCTTCTCGTCGGGGATCTTTTGACGGATCAGGCTGACCCCGGCGCTAATGACCAGAAACAGCACCGACAGCTCGACAGCCAGAAACAGGAACATCTGGGCTGCATCGGTCAGCATGGTTAACCACTCATTCATTGTCGTATCCTCACTTGGTTTCTATATTTCCAAAATAATCGAAACGAATGGCCGGTCAAGATATTTCTGGTATTATCGAAATATCAAATTCGTGGAGGGAGCAGAGATGCAACTGGAAGAGGTCGCCAAGGCATTGAAAGAGCTGGGTCATCCGACCCGGCTGTTTATCTTCAAGC
>NZ_QAJD01000088.1:8084-27750 GCF_003061465.1 Aeromonas sp. HMWF017 | reverse complement strand
GGTCAAGGCGGGAGAGCAGGGGCTGCCGGTGGGGGAGCTGCAAAAGCAGCTGGCGATCCCCGCTTCCACCCTCAGCCACCATATCGCGGCGCTGGTCTCGGTGGGGCTGGTGAAGCAAAACCGGGAGAGTCGCACCCTGCTTTGCGTCTCTCAATACGCGGTGTTGGAGGAGATCATCGCCTTTTTCCGCGATGAGTGTTGCATCAACAGCCCGGAGCATCGGCAAGATCAAAGGCAAGAGCTGCCTTCCTGAGGGCTACGGCTGCTAGTAGTGCTGCGCGCAATAAAAAACGCCGATCATGTGATCGGCGTTTTGCATTGATGTCGCTAGATTCGGGCATTAACCCAGATTGGCTGCAACCTTGCTTTGGGCTTGCCCTTTGCGCTTGATGACAAAGCCAATACCCAGTACCACCAGCCAGGCGGGGATCAGTTCGACCGAGATGCGGAAATCGGGGGTCATATACATGATCACCAGAATACCGGCCATGAACGCGAGGCAGAGATAGTTGCCGAAGGGGTACCAGAACGCCTTGAACTTGGGCTGGACACCCTCTGCGACCTTGGCCTTGCGGAATTTGAGGTGCGCGAGGCTGATCATCGCCCAGTTGATCACCAGTGCGGAGACCACCAGCGCCATCAGCAGGCCGAACGCCTTGCCCGGCATCAGGTAGTTGATCAGCACGCAGAGCAGGGTGGCGATGGCCGAGACCGAGAGGGCAACCAGTGGCACGCCGCTCTTGTTGGTCTTGAGCAGGGCTTTCGGGCCGTTGCCCTGTTTGGCCAGACCGAACAGCATCCGGCTGTTGCAGTAGACGCAGCTGTTGTAGACCGACAGTGCCGCCGTCAGTACCACGATGTTGAGTACGGTGGCGACCAGATTGCTGTCCAGAGCGTGGAAAATCATCACGAACGGGCTGCCGCCTTCCACCACTTTACCCCAGGGATAGAGGGACATCAGGATAGCCAGGGCGCCGATGTAGAAGATGAGGATGCGGTAGATCACCTGATTGGTGGCCTTGGGAATGCTCTTCTCGGGGTTGTCCGCTTCCGCGGCGGTAATGCCCACCAGCTCCAGACCGCCGAAGGAGAACATGATCACCGCCATCGCCATCACCAGACCGCTGATGCCGTTGGGGAAGAAGCCCCCTTGTGCCCACAGGTTGGTGACGCTCGCCTCGGGTCCGCCGGCACCGGAGATGAGCAGATAGCCGCCAAAGCCAATCATGCCGATGATGGCGACCACCTTGATGATGGCGAACCAGAACTCCATTTCGCCAAACGCTTTGACGTTGGAGAGGTTGATGGCGTTGATCAGCACGAAGAAGAAGGCTGCCGACATCCAGGTCGGGATCTCGGGCCACCAGTACTGGACATAGATGCCCACCGCGGTCAGCTCGGCCATGCTCACCAGCACGTAGAGCACCCAGTAGTTCCAGCCGGACGCAAAACCGGCAAACTCACCCCAGTATTTGTAGGCAAAGTGGCTGAAGGAGCCGGCTACCGGCTCTTCCACCACCATTTCACCGAGCTGGCGCATGATCAGGAAGGCGATAAAGCCGCCGATGGCATAACCCAGCAGGACTGAGGGGCCTGCCATCTTGATGGTTTGGGCAATACCCAGAAAGAGGCCGGTGCCGATGGCGCCGCCCAAAGCAATCAACTGAATGTGGCGGTTTTTAAGGCCGCGCTTCAGCTCCTCACCGTCTTGTTTCAAATCCATGGGTCTGTCCTTACGTCTCTGTTGTCTCTGGTCGGTGTTGGGCTCATCCTGAGCAGGCCGCAGTGCGTAGCCAAAACCTGACGAAAGCTGTATTTATTTTGTTACGCTATGCCATTTTCAATTTTTAGTGTTGGCTGGCAACCGAAGCAGAATAGTGATAATACGCCATGAATGCACCTGTTTTCCATCTCTAATGGCCGTATTTTGTACCAAAGGCAGCTTTTTTATGATCTGAAGAGGCTTCTTGGTAGTTTTTGGTTGATGTTTGCGCAATCGAATTCTGTTTTGTTGACACTTTGTTTTGTTTGTGCGCTTTTGTGGTGCCAAGCCACAAATGGATGCAAATGATGCCAAATAAGCGAGAGTGCAGGAAGTTGGAGTACAGAGAGCGCGAAAGCGTGCTGCAACAAGGGGTTGCCCGGGGTGTGCTGGTGGCGCTCTGGTTAGGGATTGCCGCCAGTCCGCTGTTGTTGCTGGTGGCCGCCACCATGCTGCTGGGCTGGCTCTCGCTCGGTGATCATGGGTTGCTGCACTACTGGCAGCCGCTGTTGCTGGTTGGTGGGGTGACGGGGGCGCTCGTTGGCGGCTGGCTGGCGGAGCGGGTTCGCCTGCGCCACGGTTTGCTGGCCTTCTATGCCCGGTTGATGAACAACCCTGAGCTCAATCGTTAGGTAACGCCGGCTGTTTGCCGAGCGCAGCAGAACGGAATCGAATAGCGGCTAACTGGCAGCAGGTGACAAGGGCACAACGCCAAGGTCGACAAGAAGAGGGATAAGCATTTGTGGTGCTTATCCCTTTTTTAACCACGCTTTTCACTGTCATCTATGTGAATTACAGTTCGCAGCAGCTGACTTTCGCCGCGACACTGTAATTTTTATCTTTTGTTTATGCCGATAGCTGTCAAGCTGGCTTAACAGAACTGGCTTAACAGAACTGGCTTAACAGAATTGGCTTAACAGAGCTGGCGGCGCAGACCGGTTGCCTCGAGGACCTTGGCGCTGATCTCCTCCACCGAGTGGGAGCTGGTATCGAGGAAGCGTATCGCCTCCTGGCGAAACAGCCTCTCCACGCAGGCCAGCTCCTGCTCGCACTGTTCGATGGAGGAGTAGCGGCTGTTGGCGCGGCGCTGGTTGCGGATCTCGTGCAGCCGCTGCGGCGCTATGGTGAGGCCAAACAGCTTGTGACGGTTGGCCTTGAGGGGGGCGGGCAGCTCCAGCATCCCCATGTCCTGCTCGATAAAGGGGTAGTTGGCGGCGCGAATGCCGAACTGCAGCGCCAGATAAAGGCTGGTGGGGGTCTTGCCGCAGCGGGAGACCCCGATCAGGATGATGTCCGCCTCATCGTACTCTTTGGTGGTGATGCCATCGTCGTTGGCCAGCGCAAAGTTGACCGCCTCAATGCGATCGTCATAGAGCTTGCGATTCTCCATGCCGTGGGTGCGATGGAGGCGGGGCTCGGCTTTTACCCCCAGCTCCTGCTCCAGCGGGCTGACGAAGGTGTTGAGAAAGTCGTGGCCGCACGCTTCCGATTTCAGTACCTCTTCCCGTACCAGCGGGTCTACGATGGTGTGAAACAGAATGGGGCGTACCCCGGTCTGGCGAAACTGCTCGTCGATCCGCATCCGTACCTGACGGGCTTTCTCCTGTGTCTCCACAAAGGGGATAGTGATCTGCTCGAAGGCCAGCGGAAACTGGCTCAGTACCGCGTGGCCGAACACTTCGGCGGTGATGGCGGTGCCGTCTGAAACATAAAATACGGTGTGCACGTAGGGCTCCTGTGATACCGCGGGTGGGGTCGCATGGGGTAAAGGGTGAGAAGTATCTCCCGAAACCATACCAGTTTTGTCAACCGGTCTGCTGTGCCCAAGTTGTGAAGTGGCTTGCAAACCTGAATCGTTATCTTTTTGTGTCGCCATTGTAGAATGTTCCGGTCATTCGACCATCCCCAACTCTTGCTCGGGGATTTTTTTGAAAACCAATGGAAAACGTTTTCATGGTCGTTGGCAACAAAAGAAACAGACAATAACGCACCTGACTTACCCATAACCTCATCGATTAAATCGGGCGCACGAGGTGCTATGGCATCGGTGCCCACCAACCTGGAGACATCCAAGTGCAACAGTACGTGCTCTGGTACGAACAACTCGGAATGCAGGACGTAGAACGAGTTGGCGGCAAGAACGCATCCCTTGGCGAGATGATCAGCAACCTCTCTGGCGCCGGCGTATCCGTGCCGGGGGGCTTTGCTACCACCGCCTTTGCGTTTAACGAGTTTCTGGAGTCAAGCGGCCTCAACGGCAAGATCCACCATCTGCTCGACAATCTGGACGTGGACGATATCGCCGCCCTCAACCGGGCTGGTCAGCAGATCCGCGACTGGGTGATTGAAGCCCCGTTCCAGCCCGAGCTGGAGCAGGCGATCCGGGTTGCCTATGAAAAGCTGAGTGCCGGTGTCGAGGCCTCGTTTGCGGTGCGCTCCTCCGCCACCGCCGAGGATATGCCGGACGCCTCCTTTGCCGGCCAGCAGGAGACCTTCCTCAACGTACGTGGCATCGATGCCGTCATGACGGCGGTCAAGCATGTGTTTGCTTCCCTGTTCAACGATCGCGCCATCTCCTATCGGGTGCATCAGGGCTACGACCACAAGGGCGTTGCCCTCTCGGCCGGGGTACAGCGGATGGTGCGCTCGGATCTCGCCGCCTCCGGCGTCATGTTTACTCTGGATACCGAGTCCGGTTTCAACGACGTGGTCTTTATCACCGGCGCCCATGGTCTTGGCGAGATGGTGGTGCAGGGGGCGGTCAACCCGGATGAGTTCTATGTGCACAAGCCGACCCTCAAGGGGGGCCGCCCGGCGATGGTACGCAAGACCCTCGGTTCCAAGCTTATCAAGATGACCTACTCGGACGATGCCGGTCACGGCCGTCAGGTGAAGATTGTCGATACCGATGAGGCCGAGCGCAGCCGCTTCTGCATCACAGATGAGGAGGTGATGGCGCTGGCGAAACAGGCCCTCATCATCGAGCAGCACTATGGCCGCCCGATGGATATCGAGTGGGCCAAGGATGGTCAGGATGGCCAGCTCTATATCGTGCAGGCACGCCCGGAAACCGTGCGCAGCCGTCAGGAGGCCAACACCCTCGAGCGTTTTGCCCTCAAGCAAGCGGGCAAGGTGCTGATCGAGGGGCGGGCCATCGGCCACAAGATTGGCGCGGGTCCGGCGCGAGTTATCTCCTCAATCAGCCAGATGGACGAAGTGCAACCCGGCGACGTGCTGGTCACCGACATGACCGACCCGGACTGGGAGCCCATCATGAAGCGGGCCTCCGCCATCGTCACCAACCGGGGTGGCCGCACCTGTCACGCCGCCATTATCGCCCGCGAGCTGGGCATTCCGGCTGTGGTCGGCTGTGGCAACGCCACCGACCATATTCAGCCGGGCCAGCGGATCACCGTCTCCTGCGCGGAAGGGGATACCGGTTTTATCTATGACGGCGAGCTGGACTTCGACGTGGCGGTGACCGAGGTGGGCAATATGCCGCGCCTGCCTATCAAGATCATGATGAACGTCGGCAACCCTGACCGCGCTTTCGACTTTGCCCAGTTGCCCAATGCAGGCGTAGGACTGGCGCGTCTTGAGTTCATCATCAACCGGATGATCGGGGTGCACCCCAAGGCGCTGCTGGAGTTTGACCAGCAGAGTCTCGAGCTCAAGGACACCATCGCCAAGATGATCGCCGGTTACGACAGCCCGCGTGAGTTCTACGTAGCCAAGCTGACCGAGGGGATCGCCACTCTGGGTGCCGCCTTCTGGCCGGAGCGGGTGATCGTGCGGATGTCGGACTTCAAGTCCAACGAGTACGCCAATCTGGTGGGCGGTCGTGGCTACGAACCCCACGAGGAGAACCCGATGATCGGTTTTCGTGGCGCATCCCGCTACATCGCCGACAGCTTCCGCCCCTGCTTTGCCCTCGAGTGCGAGGCGATCAAGCGGGTGCGTGATGTGATGGGGCTGACCAACGTCGAGGTGATGATCCCCTTCGTGCGCACAGTGGGCGAGGCGGAGCAGGTGATCGACATCCTGGCCGAGAACGGTCTGCGCCGTGGCGAGCGGGGGCTCAAGGTGATCATGATGTGCGAGATCCCGAGCAACGCCCTGTTGGCAGACCAGTTTTTGGAGCACGTGGACGGCTTCTCCATCGGTTCCAACGACATGACCCAGCTCACTCTTGGGCTGGATCGGGATTCCGGGCTGATTGCCCATCTGTTTGACGAGCGCAATGAGGCGGTCAAGGCGCTGCTGGCAATGGCTATTCAGGCCGCGCGCAAGGCGGGCAAGTACGTGGGGATCTGCGGTCAGGGCCCATCCGATCATCCGGACTTCGCCGCCTGGCTGGTGGAGCAGGGGATCGACTCGGTGTCGCTCAACCCCGATACTGTGGTCGATACCTGGCTCTATTTGGCGGAGCAGCATGGCGCCAAGTAAGCCACTATCAAAATGAGCAGCAGAAAGGGGGCCATGATGGCCCCCTTTGTTATCTGTGTGTCGCGACCTATTTCGGCTGCTGTTCGGCCCCCGACAGCTCGATCTGCACATTCACCCCTTCGCTCTTGAGCTTGGTGGCGATGGCGTTGAGATCGGTGCCCGGTTTGGCCTCCAGCAGGGCGATACCGCCGCTGCTCTGCTTGAAGTTCAATCCGTGGCGAGTCGCCAGCGCCTTGGCGCTGGCATCGTCAGCTTCCACCAGCAGGGTGCCGCTGACGGTGAGCTCGGGGCTGGCGGCCCCTTGCATCAACACGTCACCGCGGCGCAGGGTCTGTTGCGGGACCTTGCTGTCAAGGCTGCGGGCGACCCGCTGCTTGCTGCCGTTGTCGGGAATGAGGTAAGTCTGGCCGTTCACCTCTATGGTGCTGTATTGTTTGCCATCCATGGTGACGGACTCCTGGGCGCAGAGCTGTCCCGAGAGGGGGGCCAGCAGGGTTGCCAGAAGTAAGGTAACAGGTTTGTTCATGGTAATACTCCTAGCGTGTTAGCTGCGGTTGGCATCGTGACCTAGGACCCGCAGGGACCATGAGATCAGCTTGCCCGGTTGGCGATTGTTGCGCTCGGTCAGGGTGGTACGCTCACGGGTCTCGCGATTGAGCAGAGAGACCTGACGGGTACCGTTGGCAACGTCGGTTACTTCCAGTCGCCATGTGCCTTGCGCCGATTCGCCGTAGAACTTGTTGGATAGCATCCGCATGTCGCGCAATCCCTTGGTTCGCACAAAGCCCAGTTGCTGCTGGTCGAGAGATTGGCCGACCAGGCTGTTGAAGGGGCTCAGCAGGATGCTGCGGGTGCCGGCGGGGGAGACCAGTTCGATCAGCAGATCGGGCAGACGCTGATGATCCAGACTCACCATCACCTGAACCGCTTCTACCGTCAATGGTGTCGCGATGCGGGTTGTCGAGCTGGTCGGGCTGTTGCCCACATCCGCAATGGCGGCGGCACTGCCGGTGACATTGATCTTCTGCCATGGCAGCTGTACCAGCGGGGGCAGGGGCTGGTGATTGGCTGCCAGCTCAAGGGCCTTGTTGACGTCGATCAGACCAAAACCGTAAGTCGGGCTGAACCACATGCCGGCGGCATTGCGCTCCCACCCTTCCAGCCCTTTCACATCGCGCACCTTGCCGGTGCTGCTGGTGTAGCTGACCATCACAGGTTTCTGTGTGGCATCGACCCGGGTTGCGCTGCGCGCCAGCAGATCCCGCAGGTCACGTACCGACAGATCCGGGTAGGCGGACATCAGCAGCGCCATGGCGCCGGAGGTGCTGGGGGTGGCGGAAGAGGTGCCGTTCATCACGCCGTTGTAGTCGCAGCTGGCATCCAGTTGCGGGCTGCCGTGCAGCCGGTTGGAGCTGGGATCGTCGGTGCGGTTGTAACCCATGTCGCAGCCGGGCAGATCCGTGGTCACCATCGCCGGAGAGTCGGTACCGTACTCGCCGCCGGTCGCGCTCAGGAAGATGTTGCTGCCGACGCTGGAGTAGGAGGATCTGACGCCATCGGCGTTGAGAGCGCTCACCACCAGATTCCAGAAGTTGCTGTTGGAGGGATCGAGGTTGCTGTTTTCAAACGGCAATTTGGGGCCATTGCCGGTGCGGTTAAGCACATAGCCGCCCGCCGCTATCTTGTTGAAGCCGTTGCCGGCGGCCTTGATATAGGCCGCACCCTGCGCCTTGAGGGTCTGCTGTTCAAACAGGCGATCAAGCTGGGATTGATCCAGAGAGTTGGCAGAGCGGGGATCCACCACACTCATGCCGTAGCTCTGGTTGAACACCCGGTTGTCGCGGCTGGCATCGCTGTCGCCAAGGGCGTAGAGCCAATCTTTCTGCAACTGCTGGCTGTTGTCATCCAGCAGGTTGAACCCCTGCAGCTGGGCTCGCGGGGCTATCCCCTTGGTGCCGATGGCGTTGTCTACCGCCGCTATGATGCCGGAGACCGAGGTGCCGTGGGCCGTATCCGGATCGGTCGGTGTCGGGTCATCGCTGCCGGTTACCACGTTTTTCGAACCCGGACGCATGTTGTCCGCCAGATCCGGGTGGGCGATGGCCAGACCATCATCCACCACGGCCACATTGACTCCCTGGCCCAGCACGCCGGTGCGATGAGCCCACCAGAGGTTGAGATCATTGCCCGCTATGCCGCCACGGGCGCTGAATCCATCCTGGCCGCTGTTGAGCAGATACCACTGCTGATCCTGCAGGGGATTGGCACCTGGCAGGCAGCGCTCGGTGCTGCTGCGTCCCATATCCATGCCGCTCTCCTTGCCGGTGAGCGGCGCACAACCTTCATTTGCCTGAACGAGCGCACTGGGCAGGGTCGACAGCAGTGCTGTGATCGCCAGTGCTAACGATGTTTGCTTCATTATTTTTTTAACTCCATCTTGGATCGCACTCATCCTGAGTGCGACGGAAATCTATACACGGGTGATAGGGGTTCAAAAAGAGCCATTTTCAAAAAACGCAATGAGGTTCAAAGAAATCCGATCTGGTTTATGGTAGGTATTCCAATGACACTGGTTATGTGTTCTATTGAGAATGGTTCTCACAGCTCGCTACTGATCTTTTTATCTGTAATTCACTCTCTCGTGACTCTTCTTCGCCGCAGCCATCTCGATTCGGGGCAATCCCGAGGGGAGGTCGTGCGCTCTTGAACGTGAGCGGCATGGTTGTGTGTGCCAACGTGAGTGCAGCTATGCATTCGGGGGTGACAGCAAGGGTGATGAGGTGGAACCAGCGGTTTATTGCTTGGCGGCGGTGGATGGCTCTGTTATGGTAATTGAAATAGCCATTTGGATGGCTAGATTGCTGCGGTTTGAGGGGCTTAATCTCTGAGAGCCACCCCGCCGTAGTCCCATAGCTTGATGCGTACCTGACAGGGAGTCCCTATGCCGTTTCGTTCCTTCTTATCTTCTCTTTTTACTGCTTCCTTGCGTGCCACTGCTGGCGCCAGCACCTTTATTGCCGCGATAGCGGTCGGGAGCCTCTCTTTTTCCGCGGTTGCCGCCGATGCGTCCTTGCCGACCAAACAGGAGATCGTGATTGGTACCACTGTGGGGGATTTTGCCGACATGGTGACCGACTCGATCAAGCCGCAGCTGGAGGCCAAGGGGTACAAGGTCAAGCTGGTGGAGTTCACCGACTATGTGACCCCCAATATTGCTCTGGCTGACGGATCACTGGATGTGAACTGCTTCCAGCACAAACCCTATCTGGAGAGTTTTGCCAAAGATCGCGGCTTGTCGCTGGCGCCCATTACCCAGGTGCCAACCGGTCCGATGGGACTCTATTCCGGCAAGCTGGCAGCACTCGACAAGGTGCAAGAGGGAAGTTCGGTGGCCATCCCCAACGATCCCACCAATCAGGCGCGGGCGCTGCTGATGCTTCAGGATCTCGGTTGGCTAACTCTCAAGGAGGGGATCAATCCGCTCAAGGCGAGCGAGTTTGATGTGGTGAACAATCCGCACAATCTCAAGCTGGTACTGCTGGAAGCCGCGCAGTTGCCCCGCTCGCGGGAGGATGTGGACTTCTCGGTGATCAACGGTAATTTTGCCGCCTCCAGCGGTATCCCGTTCAGTGAAGGACTGTTTCTGGAGCGCAGCTACGATTTTATCAACTGGGTGGTGGTGAAAAGCGCAGATGCGGAGCAGCCGTTTGCCAAAGATGTGGCGGCAGCCTACAACTCGGCGGCTTTCAAGGCCTATGCAGCCAAGCGTTTCGTTGGCTACAAGTACCCGCAAGGGTGGGGTGGCTAACTGTCGTGAACGTGGCCCGGCTATACAACGAAAAACGCCCCGAATTCGGGGCGTTTTTTATGGTATCAAGCCATCAAAGGGCGCTTCACTGGTTGCGATAGAAGCGGTTCAGCTCGTTCATCACCTGGATCATGGCGCCCATATCCGGGGTGCCGTGCTTGATCGGGCGATAGCTGTTGCGCTCCAGCAGTTCGAAGTCACCCTGCTTGTTGAAGTGGGTGATGGTGTCCCCTTCATAGATGGCGAAGTCATTCTGATCCCCGGCCAGCAGCCAGTTGCGCGGGCTGGTATCAAACAGCGAGCGGCCAACGCTGTAATCGCGCGCCGGATTGCGCACGCCCAGCATCCCCTGCATCAGGGTCGGCGCCAGATCGAAATGGCTGCTCGGTTGTTCCCGAACGTCACTGCCGCGCCCCGGCCAGGCCAGTACCAGCGGTACCTGCACCTGATAGGGTGAGTAGTTGCTGCCTGCGCCCCAGCTGTTGCTGCGGGTGTCGTTGAACTCCTGACCGTGGTTGGAGGTGATGACGACGATGGTGTTGCTGTCCATCCCCTGCGACTGCAATTTGGTCAGCATCTGCTCAAGCAGCTGGTCGGTATAGAAGACCGAGTTCTTGTAGCGGTTCTCCAGTTTTTGCAGGTTCTCCGCCCGATAGGCGGTCGCCGGATTGAAGTTGGCGAGCTCCGGTTGGAACGGCCCCTTCATGGTGGCGGGCAACTGGTAGTCGCCGGGGCTCGAGAGATAGACCAGCGAGAACCAGGGGCGCTCGGGAGAGCGCTTCTCCAGCCATTGCTGCCAGTCGGTCAGCAGCTTGCCATCGTCAATCTGCTCGGAGACAAACACCTGTTTGCGCAGACCGGCGAGGATGCTCTTGCGATACTTCTGGGCATCTTCCATCGCGCCGAACAGCCCGAACTGGTAATCCTGGCGCAGCATCTCGTCGAACAGCACCGGCGGCCGCTTGTCGCTACTGATGTCCTTGTAGTAGTGACCGGGCAACCCGTAGAAGAGGCTGAACATCCCCATCAGGTCGTCGTTGCCACCACTCAGGTGATTGCGGAACGTCAGATGCTGATCCGCATAGCGCTGCAGATTGGGCATGTTGATGTTGTTGAGCATGTCAAAACGCAATGAGTCGACTACCACAATCAGCAGATTGTTGTGGGTCAGGGGGGCGTTGACGTTGAGCGGGCGCAGCGGGTAGTGCATCCGGCTGTCGCTGTTATCCCCCTGGGAGGCCGCCTGCTTCTCGTACTGATCCAGATCCAGCCAGCCATGTTTGGCCAGGAAGGAGCGGGCCGTCATGGGGTAGGAGAGGGGGAAGTTGGCTCTCTGCATGGTGATCGGCTGATAGAGGGTCGCATCGGCCCAGCTGTTGACCACGTGGGTCAGAATAAAGCAGATCAGCAGGGCCAGCCCCACCTGATTGCCGTACTGGCGGCGCTTGCGCTTGTTGATCTTGCGCCAGACATAGGCCGACAGCAGCAGTTGCAGCAGGAAGATGGTGGGCACGGCAACGAAGATGATGCTCCAGATTGAGCCCTCTTCGGTCTGTGCCTGATCCAGCAGCAACTGCCATACCTGACTGTTGAGGTGGAACTTGAACAGCCGGAATACCTGGGTGTCGATCAGCAGCAACACCAGCGCCAGGGTAGCGATGATGGCCGAGATGAACCGCAACGACTTCTCCTTGGGCAGCACGAAGCTGAGCGGGAAGATCGTCAACAGGTAGGTGACAAAACTTAAGAACGAGAAGTGGCCAATCCAGCTTACAACGAGATAGATCACGCCAAGCGTGGTCGATGGCCAGCTGATGGCACCCAGATAACGGGTGGCGATGAGCATGGCCAGAATAATGTTGAAGAAGGAGAACCAATGCCCCCAGGTGATCAGGCGAGAGACATTATCACGATAGGGGTTACCGGTTTCGACCATAGTGATCCATCTGCGTTGAGAAACGTCAAATCAACAGAGTCGGGGACTCAGTGTGCGTCGTGGCGATTATCGACCGATGCGGTCAGGGCCTGGACAAACTTTTCAGTGATGGCCTGGCGCTGGGCCGGTGCCATACCGTTGATGATATTGGTGGTCAGATTGCCAAGCACCATAAGGCTGAGATCTACCGGCGCTTTATGCTTTTCCAGCGCGGTGATCAGGTCGTTCATCAGGGCGTCAAATTGCTCGTTATTGTACTTTGATACGATAGGCATAATCTTCAGTTCATCTCGGTTCAAAGCGCCTTATAATACTTCACCCTTTCGGCTAACACTATGGCTTTGTGACATGAGTCTCGATATCGACAAGATCATTCTTCACTCCTTGCGCCAGGGCGGCGATGGTCAACCCCACGCCGATACCCGCAGCCAGACCCTGCCTCCCGATGAGGCGGTACAGGGGCTGATGGCGGAACTGCATCGGATCTACAACGGCAAGGGTGGCAAGGGCTTTGGCTTCTTTGCCGACCCCGAAACGGCCGTCGCCGAGCTGGCCGACGGTGAAGATGCCCCCAAGCAGCCTTCACCCGCGTTTCGTATCGCCCTCGAACAGCTGCTCGACGAGCAGACCGAATTCGTTCCCTTCTCGGTCACCGTGACCCAGATGCTGGTCAAGCTGCTGGTGGAGCACGCCCTCGATGAGCAAGGGGTGCTGCTGTTTGCCAAATATAACTACGTCGGGGTCGATTATCTGCTGATTGCCCTGCTGGAGGGCAAGGAGAGCGTCACCGTCAGCGAAGCGCTGGAATTACGCCATATCCAGTATCTGGATATCGGCAAACTCAATCTGGTGGCCCGCATTGATTTGACCGAATGGAAAACCCAACCTGATTCGCGCCGCTATATCACCTTCAGCAAGGGGCGCATTGGTCGCAAACTGGGCGACTTCTTTATGGATCTGCTGGGTGCCCGCGAGGGCATGGATGCCAAGGTACAAAATAAAGGCTTGCTGCAGGCGGTCGAAGATTATTGCGACAGTCGTCAGCTCGAACCGACCGAGCGCAATGACTATAAAAAGCAGGTCTTCAAATATTGCACCGAACAGGCGAGTGCCGGTGAAGAGATCGAAATCAAGGAGCTGTCTGCAGAATTGCCTGGTGACGGTGACCTCGATTTTTACAGCTTTATTGGTCAGGAGTATGAGCTGGAAGAGCGCTTCCCGGCGGATCGCTCTACTCTGCGTGGTTTGACCAAGTTTGTTGGCTCCGGTGGCGGCCTGACTCTGAGCTTTGAGCAGAAGCTGTTGAACAGCCGGATCTTTTACGATCCCCAGACCGACACACTGACCATCAAGGGTGTGCCGCCCAATCTCAAGGATCAGCTGCTGCGCCAGTCGTAGTCATGCTCCCGAGTGTGATCAACTCGTCATTTCTCGCAAAAAGAGACTCCGCCCCGGCGGGGTCTCTTTTTTTATTGCGCCCGGGCAGACCTCGAAACTGGCGCGGTACTTTGTTAACAAATCAAACAAAATAAACCATCTGAAAGGGTTTTCATTGAGGTGAAAACCCTTTCACTCATGAAATTTTATTTCATTTTGGTAATTATTATTCTGTGGTTGTCTGGAATTAAGCCGATAAATGGCCGTAATTCCCTGAAATAAGAAAATGTTTTCAAAACTTTCTGGAAGGAAATACGTAATTGCATTTCAAAAATGCGAGTTGCGTCATGTGAGCCGTTTGCCGCTTGGGATAATATTCATCTCGCACACAATGCTCTTACAGCGCGGAACTAATACAAGGAAAGGCTCATGAAAAAGAAATTGCTGTCATCCCTGATCGGTCTGGCCACTCTTGGCGTCGCTTGCTCTGCTACTGCTGCCATCGATGAAGGCCAGCTGACCATCTGGATCAACGGTGACAAGGGATACAACGGTCTGGCTGAAGTGGGTAAGAAGTTTGAAGCAGAAACCGGCATCAAGGTTACTGTGGCTCACCCGGATCAGGTTGAAGTGAAATTCCAGCAAGCCGCCGCCACTGGCAACGGCCCGGACATCTTCTTCTGGGCTCACGACCGTTACGGTGAGTGGGTCAAAGCCGGTTTGCTGGTTCCGGTAACGCCGAACGCTGCCACCAAAGGCAAATTTGAACAGCTGGCATGGGATGCCATGACTGTTGATGGCAAAACCTATGGCTACCCGGTTGCCATGGAAGCAGTCAGCCTGATTTATAACAAGGACCTGCTGCCCGAGCCGCCGAAAACCTTCGAAGAGATCGCCAAGATTGACGAGACTCTGAAGAAAAACGGCAAGCGCGCCATCATGTGGGCTTATGACACCCCGTACTTCAGCTATCCGCTGGTGGCTGCCAACGGTGGTTATGCCTTCAAGAAAACCGCTACCGGTTATGACGTCAAAGATACCGGCGTGAACAACGCAGGTGCCAAGATGGGCGTGGGCTACATCTCCGAGATGATCAAGTCCGGTCACCTGGAAAAAGGCATCGACTACGGTGTGATGGACGCCAAGTTCAACAAGGGCGAAGTGGCCATGATGATCAACGGTCCCTGGGCCTGGAGCAACCTGGACAAGAGCGGCATCAAGTACGGCGTAGCGCCGCTGCCGACCCTGAACGGCAAGCCGGCCAAAGCCTTCGTTGGCGTACTGGGTGCCACCATCAACGCTGCCAGCCCGAACAAGGATCTGGCTATCGAGTTCCTGGAAAACTACCTGCTGACCGATGCCGGTCTGGCGCCGGTTAACGCCGACAAGCCGCTGGGTGCCGTTGCGCTGAAATCCTTCCAGAAGACCCTGGAATCCGATCCGCACATCAAGGCCACCATGCTGAACGCCCAGGCTGGCGAGCCGATGCCATCCGTTCCCGAGATGAGCCGTTTCTGGTCTTCCTTCGAAACTGCCCTCAAGAACGTGACCTCCGGTCGTCAGGGTGTTGACGAAGCACTGGATACCGCTGCCAAGCGTATCGTTCAGTAAGCACGCACTACCCGGGAGGCCGTCATGGCCTCCCACTCTCTCAAATCTCTCTTGGCGTTATAAAGGTTAATTGGCATGGAAGTAGTACCTTCTGTTGAGTCCTATGCCGGTCCGAAGGATAAGCACACCTGGCTTAAGTGGACCATAGCGGCCCTGGTTGCCATCCTCAACGGCTACGCAGCCGTGATGATGTACGCCAGTGGCGAGTGGGTATTCGCGCTGCTGGATCTGGTGGTGGTTTCCGTCGGTCTGTATGTCTTCATGAACAAGAAGACCTATGCCCATCGCTACATCTTTCCGGGTGTTGCGGGCATGGTTGTGTTTATCATCTTCCCTCTTGCCTACACCATTGGCATTGCCTTCACCAACTATTCGGGGTCCAACTTGCTCTCCGTGGAGCAGGCGCGGGACTACCACCTGAAGAAAACCTACAAGGTGGCGGGCGGTGAATTCGATTTTACCCTGCTGGGTGGCGACAACGGCCAGTTCCAGCTGCTGCTGACACAGGATGATCAATCCTTTATCAGCCAACCTGTTTCCCTGATGACCAACAAGGCCCGTGAGCTGGCGTCCCGCGAGGGCCGTGTGCAGAACACCCAGCAAGTGGTCGAGCTGCAGCCCTTCACTGGCGAAGCGGCCAGCAAGGCCGCACCGATCCGCGCCATTGTTGAGCATCGTACTCACCTGAGTGACCTTGACCTGGTGCTGCCGGATGGCGGTACCCACCTGACCCTGAGCAGCCTGCGCAAGTTTGCCGCCCAGAAGCAGCACTACACCCGTCTGATGGATGGTGCCGTGCTCAAGTCCGGCGTGGTGATCAAAGACAGCAACCTGCTGCGTGATACCCAGAATGGCGAGCTGATGCTGCCCAATGGCGAGACCGGCTTCTATCAGTACATCGACGAACAGGGTCAGTTTGTCGGCAAGGGCATTGCTCCGGGCTTTGTGGTGAGCGTCGGTTGGAAGAACTTCGCGCGCATCGTCACCGATCCGGGCATCCAGTCACCCTTCCTGCAGATCTTCATCTGGACCGTGATCTTCTCAACCTGCTCCGTCGCTTTCACCCTGGCCATCGGCATGGTGCTGGCCTGTCTGGTGCAGTGGGAAGAGCTCAAGGGGCGCGGTTTCTATCGGGTCATGCTGATCCTGCCCTATGCGATCCCGGCGTTTATCTCCATCCTGGTGTTCAAGGGGTTGTTCAACCAGAACTTCGGTGAGATCAACATGTTCCTGGAAGCGGCGTTTGGCATCAAGCCGGACTGGTATACCAACCCCTTCCTGGCCAAGGTGATGATCCTGATTGTCAACACCTGGCTCGGCTACCCCTACATGATGATCCTCTGCATGGGCCTGCTCAAAGCCATTCCGGAAGATCTCTATGAAGCGTCCGCCATGGACGGTGCCGGTCCGGTGCAGAACTTCTTCAAGATCACCGTGCCGCTGCTGATGAAGCCGCTGACCCCGCTGTTGATTGCCTCGTTTGCCTTCAACTTCAACAACTTCGTACTTATCCAGTTGTTGACCAACGGTGCTCCGGACATCATCGGTGCCAGCACTCCGGCCGGTACTACCGACCTGCTGGTGAGCTACACCTACCGGATTGCGTTCCAGGGATCGGGTGGTCAGGACTACGGTCTGGCCAGTGCCATCGCCACCGCCATCTTCCTCATCGTAGGTGCGCTGGCGCTGCTCAACCTGAAATTGTCCAAAGCCGACAAGCAGCTGTAAGGAGGCTTCAACATGGCAATCGTACAACCCAAATCAGTCAAATACCGGGTGTGGGCAACCCACCTGGTCATGTGGGGCTTCTTGGCGCTGATCATCTTCCCGTTGATCATGGTTATCGCCATCTCGTTCCGTAACGGTAACTTCGCAGTAGGGGAGATCATCCCCTCCAATCCGACCCTGGATCACTGGAAACTGGCGCTGGGCATCTCCATCACCAACGCTGACGGCAGCATCACGCCGCCACCGTTCCCGGTGCTGACCTGGTTGTGGAACTCCATCAAGATCGCCGGTATCACTGCCCTGATGATCGTGACGCTCTCCACCACCTGTGCCTACGCCTTTGCCCGCCTGCGTTTTCGTGGCAAGTCCACCATCCTGCAGGGCATGCTGATTTTCCAGATGTTCCCGGCTGTGCTGGCACTGGTGGCCATCTATGCGCTCTTTAACAAGATTGGTGACTACATCCCCTGGCTGGGTCTCAACACCCACGGTGGCCTGATCCTTGCCTACATGGGCGGCATCGCCCTGCACGTCTGGACCATCAAGGGCTACTTCGAGACCATCGACTCCTCGCTGGAGGAGGCGGCGGCCATCGACGGTGCGACCCCGTGGCAGGCATTCCGTCTGATCCTGTTGCCCCTGTCGGTGCCCATCCTGGCGGTAGTGTTTATTCTGGCCTTTATCGGTTCCATTACCGAGGTGCCCATGGCCTCCATCCTGCTGCAGGATGTGAACAATCTGACCCTGGCGGTCGGGGCCCAGCAGTACCTCTATCCGCAGAACTATCTGTGGGGTGATTTCGCGGCGGCCGCAGTGCTCTCCGGTTTCCCCATCACTGTGGTCTTCCTGCTGGCACAGCGCTGGCTGGTTGGCGGTCTGACCGCTGGCGGTGTGAAAGGTTAAGTTTATGGCCGGGGGAGCTGACTCCCCCCGCTATCACGATTTGCAAAGATTCAAGAGCGGAGCTCGTCATGGCTGAAGTAGTACTCAACAACGTTCGCAAAAATTACGACCCGGCTGTTCACAAGGACACCCTGCGCAATATCAACCTCTCCATCAAGGAGGGCGAGTTCATCGTTTTCGTCGGCCCGTCCGGCTGTGGCAAATCCACCCTGCTGCGGATGATCGCGGGTCTGGAAGACATCACCAGCGGTGAGCTGACCATCGGCGGTCGCTACATGAACGACGTGCCGCCGGTAGAGCGCAACGTGGGCATGGTGTTCCAGTCCTACGCCCTCTATCCGCACATGAACATCTACGAGAACATGGCCTTTGGTCTGAAGCTCAAGAAGATGGACAAGGAGAACATCCACAAGCGGGTAATGCGTGCCGCTGAAATTCTGGGTCTGGAGCCGCTGCTGGAGCGCAAGCCCAAAGCGCTCTCCGGCGGTCAGCGCCAGCGGGTTGCCATCGGTCGCTCCATCGTGCAGCAGCCGCAGGTGTTCCTGTTTGACGAGCCGCTCTCCAACCTCGACGCCGCGCTACGGGTCAAGATGCGGATCGAGATTGCCAAGCTGCACAAGGAGCTCAACTCCACCATCATCTACGTGACCCACGATCAGGTGGAAGCGATGACCCTGGCTGACAAGATTGTGGTGCTGAGTCCGCTCAAGGCCGATGCCGCCAGCAACCTGGAGCAGTTCGGTTCACCGCTGGATCTCTACCACAACCCGGACAACAAGTTTGTGGCCGGTTTTATCGGTTCGCCCAAGATGAACTTCCTGGCTGCCGAGCTGATGGAGATTGGCGAGCAAGAGTGCGTGGTCAAGCTCTCTACCGGCGACAGCGTGCGGGTGCGAGTCGATGCCCGTCGTGGCGCGGTGGGTGACAAGGTTGAGCTGGGTATCCGCCCGGAGCATCTGGTGCCGCTGAGCCACGCCCATGCCGACAGCAAGCTGAGCGGCGTAGTGCAGGTTGCCGAGCATCTGGGGGCCGAGTCCTTCGTCTATATGGATGTGGATGGTCACGACTTTACCGTCAAGACCACCTCTGATGTGGATGTGGCGACCGGCCAGAGCTACAGCGTGGGGATCCCGGCTGAAGCCTGCTATCTGTTTGATGCCAAGGAGCAGGCGTTCCCCCGCACCGCCAAGTACATCCGTACCTGATCGCGGTTTGGTGCAAGTTTTCCGTATCTTCAATGCCTTTTTGCCGGTCTTGCGACCGGCTTTTTATTGCCTGCTGTTTGGCTAAACCGGCAGGCGCAGTGGCAGGGCTCAGCCCTCGAGTTCGGCGGTTATGTCGGGGACAAAGGTCTGGCTGGTCAGGGGGGGGCGCTCGTACCCTTCGGTCTTGATCGGGGGTAGCTTGATGGGCTCGTAGTGGATCGCCTCGTAGGGCACCTTGCTCAGCAGATGGGCGATGCAGTTGAGGCGGGCACGGCGCTTGTCGTCCGCCTCCACCACAAACCAGGGACTGTCCTGGGTGTCGGTATAGGTGAACATGTCATCCTTGGCGCGGGAGTATTCGACCCAGCGCGAGCGGGACTGCAAGTCCATCGGGCTGAACTTCCAGCGCTTGATGGGGGTGTTGATCCGCTCCTTGAAGCGCTTCTCCTGCTCCTCATCGGAGACCGAGAACCAGTATTTGATCAGGGTGATGCCGGAGCGGATCAGCATCCGCTCGAACTCGGGGCAGGCGCGCAGAAACTCGCGATATTCGGCGTCGCTGCAAAAGCCCATCACCCGCTCGACCCCGGCGCGGTTGTACCAGGAGCGGTCAAACAGCACCATCTCGCCAGCGGCGGGCAGGTGGGCCACATAACGCTGAAAGTACCACTGGGAGCGCTCCCTGTCTGAGGGGGCGGGCAGCGCCGTAACCCGGCAGACCCGGGGATTAAGGGGCTCGGTGATCGCCTTGATGACCCCCCCTTTGCCGGCGGCGTCCCGTCCCTCGAACAGTACCACCACCTTGAGCCCCTCCTGCTTGACCCACTCCTGCAGCTTGACCAGCTCCTCCTGCAGATGGGCGAGGTGGTGTTCATAACATTTCTTGTCCA
>NZ_QAJD01000088.1:4511-8004 GCF_003061465.1 Aeromonas sp. HMWF017 | reverse complement strand
CAAAGGGAGCTATCGCTGCATCGTTCCCGAGCTGTGGGGCCACGGTGATTCCGATCTGCTTCCGGAAGGCGCCTGCACGCTGGCAACCCTGGCGCGCGATCATCTGGCGCTGCTCGATGCTCTCGGGGTCGACGAGTTCGTGCTGGTGGGCCTCTCCATCGGTGGCATGTGGGGTGTGGAGCTGGCGCGCATGGCCCCAGCTCGCCTCAAGGGACTGGTGCTGATGGACAGCTTCGTTGGCCTCGAGCCGCAGATCACCTGCGAGCGCTACCTCGGCATGCTGGCGATGATCGAGCAGCTTGGCACCGTGCCGGTGCCTATCGTCGAACAGGTGGCGCCGCTCTTTTTTGCCAATCAGCCTGATGAGGCGCTGATGAGCGGTTTCAAGGCGCGCCTTGCCGCCTGGCCAAAGGATAAGATTGCCGCCATGGTAGCGGTGGGCCGCAGCTTTGTGACCCGCGAGGATCGCATCGAGTGGCTGGAAGAGATGACTGTGCCTGCGCTGGTGATGACCGGCTGCGAGGACAAGGCGCGCCCGGTGCTGGAGGGCTATCTGATGGCCGAGGTGCTGGGTTGCCCGTTCAGGGAGATCCCGATGGCTGGCCACATCTCGTCGCTGGAAAATCCGTCCTTCGTCAATCAGCAACTGACCGAGTTTTTGGCGGCGCTGTAAGCCTGAATTGGCAGCTTGAGCAGGTTGTACTACCAGCCTGATGATAGCCGTGAAAAAGGGAGCCGAGGGCTCCCTTTTGTTTGTTCGTATCTCACGGCTCATCACCGTTACCAGATATAGCCCAAGGCAAATCCTGCATAGAGTTCGCCATCGTGCTGGACGATGGGGCTGTTTTTGATGTCCCGATCATACCATTCGTAGTTCATGGCGAACATGCCAATCCAGTTGGGACTGAAGCGGTAGCTGGTGATGAGCGCCGCCATGGGGGAGAGGGTTGACCCCGTATCCCAGGCCGGACGCTGGGCGGTGGCCTCGCTCTCGGAGATGCCGCCGAAGTAGTAGTTGGCCATCTTGTCGCTGCGCAGCATCAGCCCCATCCCCGGCATGATCAGCAGGTTGTCACGCAGGATGGGGAAGTCGGCCCACAGCAGCAGCTCCTGTCCCTTGCTGCGGCCGGTGACATCGCTGTTGGCACGCACGGTCAGCAGGGCGTAGGGGGTGATGATGTTGCCACCGATCCCGCCTTCCAGCTGCCATTTTCGCTGCTCCATGCCAGTAAAGGCTGGAGAATCCTCGGGATCCAGATTGCCAAACCGCACCCGGCCATAGCCGTAGAGGGCGACGTTCTCATCCTTGTGGAAGTAGTAGCGGGCCCGATCTCCCAGAAACATAAAGTCGTCGCCGAAGTAGATAAAGCCGGGGATGGCGTAGAGGGCGTTGTCCTGCGCTTCATAACGGGCTTGTCCCCCGATGAGCGCCGCACCGGCGACAAAGCCCTGTGGCACCGGGCTGGTGGGGCTGTCGCTGGTGAGCAGATCCATGGAACCAAGGTCGATATCGGCGCGGGCGGGCAGGGCGGCAGCGAGGAGCAGGGCCGTCAGCCCTGCTGCTCTGATTTGACGAAAAAAGGTCATGGACACTCCGTTGTCACGATTGCAGGGGAAGCAGGTTATTTTGCGGCACTGGGCATCTCTTCACGTTTTGGCCAGGCATTGAGCACCGCCTTGACCAGGGTGGCGAGGGGAATGGCGAAGAAGACACCCCAGAATCCCCACAAGCCGCCAAAGACCAGCACGGCGATGATGATGGCCACCGGATGGAGGTTGACCGCTTCCGAGAAGAGCACCGGCACCAGCAGGTTGCCATCGAGGGCCTGAATGACCAGATAGGCCACCATCAGCCAGGCGAACTCGGGGGTGAGCCCCCACTGGAACAGAGCCACCATGGCTACCGGAACCGTCACCACGGCGGCGCCGATATAGGGGATCAGCACCGAGAAGCCGACCGCGACCGCCAGCAGCACCGAGTAGCGCAGTCCCATCAGGGCGAAGGGAACATAGGTGGCGATGCCGACGATAAGGATCTCGATCACCTTGCCGCGGATGTAGTTGATGATCTGGTTGTTCATCTCGACCCACACCCGGTTGACCAGGGTGCGGTTGCGCGGCAGGAAGCGGCGCAGGCTGCCCATCAGTACCCGCTTGTCTTTGAGCATAAAGAAGACCATCAGCGGCACCAGAATGAGGTAGATCATGATGGCGACCACGTTGACCAGCGAGCTGAGGGAGGCGCTCACCAGATGCTCGCCGCCACTGAGGATGCGCTGGCGAATATTGTCGATGACGGTCTCCACCAGACTGACGTCGATGAGCTCGGGGTATTTGTCAGGCAGGGTGCGCACATAATCCTGAGCGTGGGTCAGCATGGCCGGCGCCTCTTTGGCCAGATTGATCCCCTGACTGACCAGCGTCGGGATAAGACCCAGCAAGGAGGCGACTGCTACCGCAATAAAGAGGATCAGAATGACGCTGGTGGCCAGGGTGCGCGACAGCCCCGCTTTTTGCAGCCGGGCGACCGGCCACTCCAGCAGATAGGCCATTACCAGCGCCACCAGCAGGGGGGCCAGCAGGTCGCCAAACAGCCAGATGATGGTGAAGCAGAACACCAGCAACAGGAAAAGGGTAACGGCATCGGGATCGGAAAAACGGGTCTGATACCAGCGCTTCAATACTTCTAACATGATGGCATCCTTACATCACTGGGGCTCAAGATGGTTGTTTCGCCCCGACAACCAACTGCAAAGAGAGGGTATTGTCCGGTTGTTGCTGCATCTCGACATGGTGGCCCTGACGGTGCAGATAGGTCGGAATATCCTGCCGGGAGCCCGCATCGGCCAGCCGGATGGTGACGGTTTGACCACTTTGGGCCTCCCTTAACCATAGCTTGAGCCGGATCAGCGGCTCGGGGCAACGCCAGGGGGTCAGGTCGAGAATTTCCATGGGGGCTCCATCAGGCAGGTGGCCGCTATTATGGCCGTGATAAGAGCATGAAACAACGCTTGTAGCCCTTGATGGGCAAGGGTATTCTGCCGAGGCCCTTTCTGATGGAGATAGAGATAACGTGGCACGTTTTTCCCCCCTGATGGCATCGCTTCCCCTGCTGGCTTCCCTGATGGGCGCCACGTTTCATGCCGAGGCCAACAATCAGCTTCCCGACATCGGCACGGCCGGGGTTGCTGCCCTGCCCATCGAGCAGGAAGTGCGTTACGGCAACGCCTTTATGCGCTTTGCCCGTGCGGGTTTGCCGATCATCGATGATCCGGTGCTGAGCCAGTACATTGACGATCTGGGTCAGCGATTGCTGACCAACGCCGATGGGGTACGTTTCCCGTTTACCTTCTTCCTCATCAATGATCCCAGCATCAACGCGGCCGCCTTCCTCGGCGGGCGAGTCAAGGTACACACAGGCCTCTTCCTCTACGCCGACAGCGAGAGCGAGCTGGCCTCGGTACTGGCCCACGAAATCACCCACGTGACCCAG
>NZ_QAJD01000088.1:0-4501 GCF_003061465.1 Aeromonas sp. HMWF017 | reverse complement strand
ACATCGCCCGTTATATGGAGGCGCAGGCGAGCAGCTCGGCGGTGACCCTGGCCGGTCTGGTGGGATCCATCGCACTGGCGGTGATCAACCCGACCGCCGGTATCGCCGCGCTGCAGACTACGCTGGGCCTCTCCATGCAGTCGGCCATCAACTACACCCGCGACAACGAATATGAAGCGGATCGCATCGGCATGAAGACGCTTTATGATGCCGGTTTCGACCCCATGGGGATGGCCAACTTCTTCCAGAAACTGGCTGCCGAATACCGTTACGCCAGCAAGCCGCCGGAAATGCTGCTCACTCACCCGCTGCCGGAGACCCGGATCAGCGAGGCACGCGCCCGAGCAGGCAGCTATGGCCGCCGCGACTTGCCGCCCAGCCTCGACTTCTGGCTGGCCAAGGTGCGGATTCAGGTTCGTTTTGGTACCGATACCCCGCAGGGGCTGCTGAGCTACTTCGATAGCCGGATCCAGAAGGGGGATTACCCGCTCAAGGATGCCGCCATCTATGGCAAGGCGCTGGCGCTGATCCAGCTCAAGCGCACTGACGAGGCGGATACCCTGATGCAGGAGCTGGCGGCCCGTCATCCGGAAGATCTCTTTATCGTCGATGCCCAGACCGACATCGATCTGGCCAAGGGGCGCAGTGCCCAGGCCATCGCGCGCCTCGAGAAGTTCCGCAGCCGGATGCCGGATAATGAAGTGGTGGTGGTCAACCTCGGCAACGCCTACCTCGAGAGCGGCAACTACAAGAAGTCCATCGCCATCCTCGACTCCTATGCCCGTGCCCATGAGGAGAACAATCTGGCCTGGAACCTGCTGGCCGATGCCTATCGCAAGGCGGGCAGAATGACCGAGCTGCATATGGCGCGGGCCGAGATGCTCGCGCTGCGCGGGGATTATCAGGCGGCCATCGACGAGCTGATCGTGGCACGCGGTACCACCAGCGACCGGATGACCCTGGCTCGCCTGGAGGCGCGCATCACCGAGCTGGAGCGGGCCAAGAAGGATCTCGACAGCCTCAAGGGCTAACGAAACCTATCAAACAAGGGCGCACTCTGGTGCGCCCTTGTTGTTTATGGCGGTGGCGTTGATGTGGGGGACGGTGATAGCAGCGATGGGCTAGTGACTCATGCTGCTGGCGGTCGCCTTGAGCATCTCGATCTGCTGCTGGTCTAGCTCGCCGACCAGCGTCTGCTTGAGCTTGCCCTCGCTATCGAGCAGATAGCTGGTGGGCAGGCCGCTTGGGCGAGGGAAGGGGAGTTTGGCATCCTCATTGGCAATAAGGAGCGGCACCTTGATGTGGTACTGCGCGGCCAGTTTGTCCAGCTCTGCTGGCGTGGTCGGGTCGTAGTTGATGGCCACCACGGTGATCTGGCCTTCTGCCGCCAGCGCGTTGAGGCGCGGCATCTCCCGCAGGCAGGGGGCGCACCAGGGGGCGAAGTAGTTGACCAGCAGCGGCTTGCCGGCAAAGTGGCGCAGGCTGACCGACTGCCCTGTTGCATCGGTAAATTCGGGGGCGGGTGTGCACGCGCCCAGCAGGCCAGCCACAATCAGCCAACAAATTCGTTTCAATTCCTTTCCACTGCTGCTTACCCTGACCATCACTTTCCCCTACAATAGCGCCGTTTCTAGTCCCATCTTGCGATTAATCAGGGAGTTACCATGAGCGAGACCCAAATCTACCACAATCCGCGCTGCTCCAAGAGTCGCGAAACCCTGGCTCTGCTGGAACAGCACGGGATCGCCCCTGATGTGGTGCTCTATCTGGAGCAGGCCCCGAGCGAAGATGAGATCCACAACCTGCTCTCTCTGCTCGGCTTTAACGATCCGCGCCAGCTGATGCGCACCAAGGAAGATCTCTACAAGGAGCTGGGCCTCAGCGAAGTGAACGGCGACGCCCTTATTCGCGCCATGCACCAGCATCCCAAGCTGATCGAACGCCCCATTGTCATCAAGAATGGTCAGGCCCGGATCGGTCGCCCGCCGGAGCAGGTGCTGGAGATCCTCAAGTGAGCACCCGCTTCGCACGTTGGCTGACTCTGGTCGGCTTCTTCGGCCTGCTGGGCTGGGTCATCCTCTGGCATCTGTGGCTGTCGCCCCATCCTGACCTCAACCCTTGGCTGCTGCCGGTGATCTGGACGGTGCCGCTGCTCTTCCCACTCAAGGGGATAGTACAGGGCAACCCCTACACCCACGCCTGGGGCAACTTCGTGTTGATGCCCTATTTCCTGCACGCCCTCACCCTGATCACCACGGATGAGGGGGAGCGGTGGCTGGCGGTGGTGGAGCTGCTGTTCACCACTCTCGCCTTTGTCGGCACCATCTATTACGCCCGACTGCGTGGTCGGGAACTGGGCTTAAGCATTCGCAAAAAGAAAGACGAAGCCAATTGATGACAAACGCTCCGCAAGGGGCGTTTTTTATGTGGAAGCTGCTTTATCCAGAGGGATCACTGTGCCCCTTGGGCTGCCCGATATCGGGCCAGCTGCTGCTGGCTAAAGTCCATCAGCTGGGGATAGAAGCGCAGAAATCCCGCCTCGCATGTTTGCCACTGCGACTCATCGAGGGTCAGCAGCGCCTCTCCCAGTTGTACCGGGCGGCGCAGTCGGCGACCTATGCCATTTAGCGCTTGCCCCAGCCCCTCCCTGTGGCGGTAGGAGGCGATCCAGTTCTGCTCGGCCATCCGCTTGAGGGGGACTGGCAGTCCGTCCGGCAGGCGTGGGTGATCCGCCAATAGCTGCTCATAACTGCGTTGCAGGAAGCGGGGCAGGGGCTCGTTGCTGAACAGTCCCCAGTGCAGGCTCAGCAAGTGGTCGTAGAGCATGTCCACCACAATCCCGCCAAAGCGGCGCCAGGGGGCCTCGAAACAGGCGACGGCCGCCTTGTGCTCGGGATGGCTGTCGGTGAAAGCGTCAATTTTGCGGTGCAGCCAGATCCCCTCATCGAAGTGGGCGGCAAGCCCCGTGGGCAGCGTGCCTTTGACGAAATCGCCGAGCAGATTGCCGGTGAGGGAGCTTCGGGTGTGGGCAGCCAGATGGAGATGGGCCAGAAAATTCATCGGTAGCTGTGGGTCTGTTATGGGATGGCAAGGTGCTTCGAGCCTAACGGATCCCGCCCGCCTTGACCATGATCGGGATTTTGCTACTGCCCGGCGGCTGCCTCTTGCCGAGCAAAATTCGGGCGTGCTAAGGTGATTGCCATCTTTGTCACAGGACGCGACAAACCACCATGATGCGCAAAGCCAGAGGCTTTTTTCTGGCCTTCTACTTCAAGCCTTTCTATCTCTCCGAGTGGTTCGACGAATAGATCGAACCCCTGGAGCAGTTCACTGACGCCCGCTCGGGCGTGATCTCGCTCATCCAGATTTTGCCGCTTTTGGTCATCGCATGCATTCGCCTGCGGTGCCTTGTCCGCGCTTGTGCGCTTTTTATGTAATGGAGTACACATGATGAAGATCAGACTGACCCTCTCAGCCCTGTTTGTTGCCAGCCTGCTGGCCACCCCCGCCATGGCCAAGGAGTGGAAAACCGTGCGTTTCGGGGTGGAGGGGGCCTACCCGCCCTTCTCCTGGACCGATGCGTCGGGCGAGATCAAGGGGTTTGATATTGATCTCGCCAACGCCCTGTGTCAGCAGATGGCGGTCAAGTGCGAGCTGGTGGCGCAGGATTGGGACGGCATGATCCCAGCCCTGCTGTCGCGCAAATACGATGCCATCATCGCCGCCATGTCGATCACCGACGAGCGGCGCCAGAAGGTCGACTTCACCGAGAAATATGCCCATATTCCCAATCGTTTTGTGGCGGCCAAGGGGACCGAGCTGACGCTGACCCCGGAAGGCATGGCGGGCAAGCGCATCGGGGTGCAGCGTGCCACCACCCACGACAAGTACCTGACCGACAATTTTGGCTCGAATGTCACCATAGTCCGTTACGGCAATGCCGATGAGGCCTATCTCGATCTGAAGGCGGGTCGGGTGCTGGCCCTGCTGGCCGATGCCTCTGCCATTGAGCAGGGGCTCCTTGGCAAAGAGGGGGGCGACAAGTTCGACTATGTGGGGCCCGCCCTGACCGATCGCCAGTGGTTTGGTGATGGGATGGGGATCGCCGTGCGCAAGAGCGATAAGGAGCTCAAGGGCAAGCTGGACGAGGCGATCAAGGCCCTGCGTGCCAACGGCACCTATCAGCAGATCAACCAGAAGTACTTCAAGTACGATATATATGGTGGTTGACGGGGGGAGGGAGCTTGCTCCCTCTCTTTTCATTGGGCAAGCGACAATCGTGCAAGGAGGATCGCCATGTTGACCCTGATCGAGGGGGCCGAGATCTTCAGCCCTACCCACCTTGGCCAGCAGGATCTGCTGGTGGCCGATGGCCGTATCGCCTGGATGGGCAAGGGGTTGACGGTGCCCGCAAACTGGCCGCTGCACAGGGTCGATGGTCGTGGCCGCTATCTGGTACCCGGGCTGGTGGATCCGCTGGCCCATATCACCGGCGGCGGCG
>NZ_QAJD01000087.1:2216-8687 GCF_003061465.1 Aeromonas sp. HMWF017 | reverse complement strand
GTTTGGCAATCAGCGCCTCGATCTGCTCGGGGGCAACGCCATGCTGGCGAAAATCTTCGCTCTGGCGCAGCTCGCTCAGGGTGCCGCGCACCGCCTGGGTCACCAGCGGGCGGCTCAGCGCTTCGATAAACCCGGCGAGAAAGGGTTGCTGCAGCAGCTGCTCCACTTGCGGCAAACGGCGCGTTTGTTGCTGGCTGGGCTGTTGCTGTGAATCTGGCAGTGAATCGTCGGCAGCCGTACCTGATGCGGGCTGGCGGTGGGGGATGGCTGACGCGTGAGACGAGTTCGGCATGGGATTACCAGTGCAGTGCGTGGGTTCGGGATGCGCACCGGTTTGCCGATAGAGAGGCCGAGCTGACGGGTTATGGCACTGCTGGCGATTTGCGGATGAGTGCAAACTGGGTGCATCAATGAGCGGGTATAAATTAATGCTGTATCGATGCTGATAAATTAATTTTTGGCCAGCGAGATAACCTGAGTTCGGATTATATTGGCAAGCGGCAAGCACCTTTTTTAAGGTATTACTTCAAACATATTGAACAAACAATGGAAATAACATTCAGGCCGAAAAATTCAGCGGGAGAGTATTTGTTCAATAGATAAATTTGGCGGAAGAGGCAGGAATCGAACCTGCCAAAGCCTTCTCGGCTCACATCGGTTTTGAAGACCGAGGAGGCCACCAGACCCCATCAACTTCCATAACGGTCGCCATTTTGTGGCAAATTTCTGTGACTGGCAACGCTTTTTTTGTCATAAAAAAGCGAGAGTTAGCGATTTTTTGAAAAAATCAAAGAACCTTGTTTTATATCAAGTTCAGCACAATTAGCCCGATGTTTTTAATTTAACATCGGGCCTCGATCACATTGCCGTAACCGTTGGTCAATAACGGTCGTTAACAACTCGATAAATAATCACCGGTTGGCGTTGGCAATATTCCACTGATCCAGTTTATCTATTAACAGACTGGTGTCACTGGCGGCATCAAGATGCTGATAAAGATAATCCATCGCCTCGCTCACCATCTCGGTCATCGGGAAGGAGAACGCCACGATGGCCGGTTGTACCCCGACAAAGATCACCTCTGGGACAAAGGTCTTGAGCTCGTCGATCAGGAAATTGAGCGGCATATTGTGGGTCGAGAAGATAAACATCTCGGCGATGGTCTCGGGGGGGATCACCTGCAGGGTTCCCGCCTTCTCGCCGATCTCGGCGGCATCCACCAGCACCACCCGCTCCGGTTGCAGCTCCCGCACCTTGTAGACCACATTTTCCGGCGCGATGCCGCCGTCGATATGGATCCAGCCGGACAGGGGGGCGGCTTGCAGTTTGTCGGCAAGATAGGGGCCGGCACCGTCGTCCCCCATCATGGCATTGCCCACGGTCAACACGAGATTGCAGCCCATCAGCGGCTCCTTACCATCAGGTACATATGGGGGTCGTTAAAGAGGGCGGTGAGCTGCTCCATAAAGGTGTTGGTCCAGCCCAGCTCCTGCTCATCGAGTAGATTGTCGACTTTGCGCAGTCGGTCGAAGGCGCAGGCCAGCATATGGCAGTGCTCGCGATAGATGGTGATCTCGCCAAAGGTGAGAAATCCCTCCATCTTGCGGCGCGCTTCACTTCCCTCTGGCAGCTTGGCCACCCAGTCGCGATAACCGATCAGCGAGCAGACCAGGTCTGCTCGCAGGCAATCGACGATGCCGAGGTGATGGCCGATGGCGAGGCTGTAGTACATCACCTCCTTTGCCTCTTCCGGCACGTCGAACTGCTCGTCGACGAACTTGCGCGAGAGGCGATAGAAGAAAACCTCGTCAGCCATGCACCGCCTCTCCCTTGCCGGCCGCTCGGTTGAGGCAGGCGTTTGCGAGGTTGTTGACGATCTCCGCCAAGCGCGGATCGTCGTGCTGATCGAGGTAGCTTTGGATGCGCAGATCCACATCCTGCTGGGTCGCCCCTTCGAGCAGGGCCATAAACTCGTCGGCGATGATCCGCCCCTGACGATAACCGGCCATGCGGCGCGCTTCGCGTTCGATCATCACCCGGATTTCGTTGGGGATGCCGGTGTGGCGCAGTTCGACCCGCTCACCCGGTTGCACCTCGTGGCTGGTGGCTTTGAGTTTCTGCTCAAGCAGACCGAGCGCCACCGCAAAGCCGTAGATGGTGGCGGCAGGGGTAGGGGGGCAGCCGGGGATATAGACATCCACCGGCACGATCTTGTCGGTGCCGCCCCAGACGCAGTAGAGGTCGTGGAAGATGCCACCGTCACAGCCGCAGGCGCCGTAGGCGATGCAGATCTTGGGATCGGGCGCCGCCTCGTAGGCACGCAGGGCCGGCACCCGCATCGCCCGAGTCACCGCGCCGGTAAAGAGCAGGATGTCGGCGTGGCGGGGGGAGGCGACCACCTTGATGCCGAAACGCTCGGCATCGAACAGCGGGGTGATGGTGGCGAAGATCTCGATCTCGCAGGCGTTGCAGCCGCCGCAATCGACCCGGTAGACATAGGCCGAGCGGCGAATGTCCTTGAGCAGGGTCTTCTTGAGTTTGGTGATCTCGGGATCCTGTGCCAGCGGCACGGCGCGGGTATGGGCATGGCCGACAACCGGTTCTATGCCTTTGATCTTGCTCATCACATCCACTCCTTTTGTGCGGCCATCGGTGTGGCTATCGGTGTGATCAGGGCCGAGTCAGGCTGGCTCAGCATGCTCTGTTTTCGTTTGCAGTCTGGGCAGTGGTGCAGGCGCTCGGGATGCGCCAGCGGGGTGGCCGCTTGTACCAGGGTGTCCTCCACCAGTGCTACCAGTTTGCTCGGGGCAAAGTAGGTGCCGCACAGGGTGCAGGGGGCCAGCGCAAAGCGGGCCTCCTCATAGAGATCCGCCTTGTTGGTCACCGCCAGCTCGAATTCGGGGGAGAGGGCGATGGCGCGGGTCGGGCAGACCTCCTCGCAGCGGCCGCAGAAGATGCAGCGCGCCATGGAGCTCTCCCAGCGCCGTTCGCCGGTCTCCATGTCCACTTCCATCACCAGCGCGTTGGCCGGGCAGGCCTTGGTGCAGGCGGCGCAGGCGATGCACTGATCCGCCTGATATTTCGGTTTGCCGCGAAAATCCCGGTTCACCTCGTAAGGGGCGGAGGGGTACTTGGCGGTCGGGGTGCCAGCCTTGAGGATGGTCTTGAACAGCTTGATCATGATGACCCCTTATTTCAGCGGAGAGTTTTTGCGATCGATGCCGTAGCGCTCGATCTCCTTGTAGGAGACCACGGTGGATTTGCCCTTCTTGGGGTCGACCAGGGTGACCCGGTCGGTACAGGAGTAGCAGGGATCCAGACTGCCAATGATGAGCGGTGCATCCGCCACGGTATTGCCGCGCAGCATGTAGCGCAGGGCGGGCCAGTTGGCGTAGGTGGCGGCGCGGCAGCGCCAGCGGAACAGCTTCTGGTTGTCTCCCGTCATGCTCCAGTGGACGTTCTCGCCGCGGGGAGCCTCGGTAAAGCCCAGCGCAAACTTGCCCGGCTGGTAGGTGAAGCCTTCGGTCAAAAGCGGCCCTTCCGGCAGGTGTTCCAGGCCAAACTCAATCATGTCGAGGGAGTCGTAGAGCTCGTGGATGCGCACCAGAACCCGGGATTGCACGTCGCAACCCGCCTTGGTCTGGATCTCCATCGGCAGCTCGCGGTAGCCGGCAAAGTCGTGGACCCGACGCACGTCGCGCTTGAAGCCGCTCGCCCGCACCATGGGGCCGACGCAGCTGAAATCGCGGGCAATTTGCGGGTCGAGCTTGCCGATACCGATGAGGCGGGAGGAGATGTTGGCGGTATCCAGCAGCATGGCCACCAGGGGTTTGAGCTCATCACGGAGCTCGCGTACCAGCTGGGCACCCTTGATGCGATCTTCCTTGAAGATGTCGCGGCGTACCCCGCCAATCAGGTTGAGACCGTAGGTCTTGCGGGCACCGGTCAGCAGCTCGGCCAGGGTCATGGATTTCTCCCGCACCCGGAAGAACTGCATAAAGCCGGTGTCGAAACCGGTGAAGTGGCTCGACAGGCCGATGTTGAGGATATGGCTGTGCAGGCGCTCCACCTCCAGCAGCACGGCGCGGATCATCTTGGCCCGCTCCGGCACCGCAATGCCCATGGCGTTCTCCACCGAGGTGGTGTAGGCGACGCTGTGGGTAAAACCGCAGATGCCGCAGACCCGGTCGGTCAGAAACGCCACTTCGTTATAGCCCATGCGGGTTTCCGCCAGCTTCTCCATGCCGCGATGGACATAGAAGAGGCGGTAGTCGGCATCGATGATGTCTTCCCCATCGACGAACAGACGAAAGTGGCCCGGTTCATCCGAGGTGATGTGCAGAGGGCCGACCGGCACGATACGGTTGGCATCACTGCCGAGCTCGTTGACGAAGGGGTAGGTCTCGGTGTCAGTGGTGGGCATCGGGCGCTGGCGATAATCCATAGCATCCTTGCGCAGGGGGTGGATATCCTCCGGCCAGTCATCCGGCAGTACCAGACGACGTTCGTCCGGCAGACCGATGGCGCGCAGGCCGTACATGTCGCGGATCTCCCGCTCGCCCCACACCGCCGCCGGAATGGTCGGGGTGATGGAGGGGTACTCCTGGGTATCGGCATCCACCAGCACCTTGACGGTGATCCAGCATTTGGTGTCGCCCTCCATGGAGAAGACGTGGTAGACGGCGAAGTGGCCGTTGAGGCTGCGCTCGTCATTGGCAAAGGAGAGGGGAAGCCAGCCCCCCAGCTGATGGAAAATCAGGCTGGCCGTCTCGACCAGACTGGTGGGTTTGACGGTAATGGTGGCCTGATCGGCGGTTTGCCACTCCTCGTCGACAATGGCGTGGGGCAGTTGTGCTCGCACCTGCTGGATGTAGTCGCAGCCGATGCGATCCGAAATGGCGATGGTCATGCAGTTCTCACTTTAATGTTCGGGAATGAGCATTCACAAATGATGAAATCGGAAAAAGTTGCTGTGCTGGCGGGCATGGCTCAGACCCCGACCAGATAGGCGATCAGCGCCAGCAGGGCCAGCCCCAAGCCGTAGCGGGTGAGCTTGTGGGTGCGCACGAACTGGGTACGGGCCATGGCGTTTTCGATGATGCCAGCCAGTAAAAAGGCCACCAGCAGCTTGCAGGCGAGGATCAGCGCCGCGCCGATGAGCGCAGGCAGACTCCAGTTGGCCGCCTTGCCGAAGGGCAGGAAAATCACCAGAAAGAGCTGCACCACTACCAGCTGCTTGAGGCCGATGGAGAGCTTGAGCAGGGCCAGGCCCGCACCGGAATACTCGGTAAGCGGCCCCTCCTGCAGCTCCTGCTCGGCTTCGGCGCAGTCAAAGGGCAGCTTGCCCATCTCGACAAACACCGCGAAGGCGCAGGCGGCGCCGGCCAAGAGGGTGGCAACCGGCGCGGCCAGCGGCTGGGTCGCCACATAGCTGCTGATGTTGCCCAGATCCGAGCTGCCCACCATCATCGCCATGATGAAGCAGGCGAGCACCAGAATGGGCTCCACCAGAATGCCGAGGGTCAGCTCGCGGCGGGCACCAATACCTGCAAACATGCTGCCGCTGTCGAGCCCCGCCAGCGAAAAGAAGAAGCGGAAGATGGCGAACAGATAGATATCGGTGATGAGATCCCCGGCGATGGGGAAGGGAGACTCGTGAGTCAGGGTTGGCAGTGCCATCCCCACCAGCAGCAAGGCGGCGATGAGCAGCGCAGGCATCAGGTTGAAGATGATGCCGGCAGGCTCGGGAGTTACCTCCTGACGGCGCAGGAGCTTGGCGATATCCCGGTAATCCTGCAGCAGGCCCGGCCCCTGACGGGAGTGCATCTTGGCCCGCAGCACCCGGTTGAAACCGGTGGCGAGCGGCGCCAGCGCCAGCATGGCGATGGCCTGGGTCAGGGCGAGGGCAACCATGCCCCAGCTCGGCATTTCAAGAACAGGCATATCAGACTCCTACAGCCATCAGGATAAAGAGCGCCAGCACCACGCCGTGCAGCAGCCAGCCGGTCGTCCCGCTGGTATCGCTCACCCCGTGCAGGGCGCTGGCCAGATCGAGCTGCGGCTGCTTGCGATAGAGCGGCGCGCAGAGTTGGCGCAAGGTGTGGGTGACACCGCCAGAGGTGAGGCTCATGCGCTCCTCATAGGCGTAACCACAGGCCCACGGGGTGCCGGCGTGACGACGACCCAGCTTGGGCCCCTTGAAGATGGCCAGTACCAGCAGCGGGATGAGGAACAGACCCAGCAGGGTGATGGCGATAACGGGCGGGGAGAGGATCGCCTGGCTGCTATCGAGCGGCAGCAGGGTCGCGCCGGTGGCGACACTCATCTGGCTGGCAACCAGCGCCTGACCATAGCTGGCGATATGGGGGGCAATCCAGGGGGCGCCCAGACCCAGCACCAGACAGACCGCGGCCAGCAGCAGGGTGCCTGCCACCATGGCGCCCGGAACTTCGCGGGCGTGGCTCGCGTGTT
>NZ_QAJD01000087.1:0-2206 GCF_003061465.1 Aeromonas sp. HMWF017 | reverse complement strand
GCCATACACCTTGACGAAACACATCACCGCCATGGCGCCGGTTACCGCCAGCATTACTACCGCGAGCGGCGCGACGACAGAGGTGCCGAGTTTGGTCATGGAGAGCAGGGACTGGTAGATAAACCACTCGCTGACAAAGCCGTTGAGCGGCGGCAGCGCCGAGATGGCCATGGCACCGATGAGGAACGCCAGCGCAGTCCAGGGCATCAGCTTGGCCAAGCCCCCCATCTTGTCCATGTCACGGGTGTGCAGGCGGAACATCACCGAGCCGGTGCCCATAAAGAGCAGGCTCTTGAAGATGGCGTGGTTGAGCAGGTGATACAGCGCGCCGAGCAGCCCCAGCACCACCAGTGCCGGTTGCTGGTTGGCGATGCCGATCATGCCGATGCCCATCCCCATCAGGATGATGCCGATGTTCTCCACCGTGTGGAAGGCGAGCAGCCGCTTGAGGTCGTGTTCGGCCAGCGCAAACAGCACCCCGAGCACCGCCGAGCAGGCACCGAAGATCAGTACCACATAGCCCCACCAGAGCTGGCTGGCGCCGAGAAAATCGATGCAGACCCGCAAAATGCCAAACAGACCCAGCTTCACCATGACGCCGGACATCAGCGCCGAGATATGGGACGGCGCAACGGGCTCGGCCACCGGCAACCAGCCGTGCAGCGGCACGAAACCGGCGCGCAGGCCAAAGCCGCAGAAGCTCAGCAGAAACACCAGCGAGGCCAATGCGCCCGCCAGATGGTGCTCGCGCAGCGCGGCGAACTCCAGCGAACCGCTTTCACGGCAGAGCAGCCAGAAGGCGATCAGCACCAGCGCCATGCCGATATGGTTCATCACCAAGTAGAGACGGCTCTGTTTGGCGGCCTCCGGGTTGGTCTTGACCAGCCAGTAGGTGGTGAGGGTCACCAGCTCGTAGCAGAGCAAGAAACCGAGCGCGTTGTCGGCCAGCACCATGCCCACCATGGCAAAGAGGAAGAGGTTCATCAGCGCGCCGATGGCCACATCCCCCTTGCCCTGATATTCGCGGATATAGGCAAAGGAGTAGAGGGCGACGGCGACGCCGACGGTGCTAATCACCAGCAGCATCAGCGCGGCCAGCATGTCGAGGTGCACCGAGCCCAGCAGCCAGAGCTGGCCGTCGACGGGGGCGCCTTGGGCAAAGATCTGGATGGCGGCGACCAGACCCGCGAGCGAGCCCAGCAGGGCAAAACCGCTATTGAGACGGTTGGCCAGTACGGGCAGTTTTTGCAGCAGCAAACCGGCGGCAGCGCCCAGCAAAAAGAGCAGGAGCGTGGCCATAACAAGGGGGGACAACATCAGCGAACTCCCTCTGTGGTGGATAAATCGGATGCAGGGAGCGCCGTGGCAGGCGCCGAGAAGGCAGAGGCCCCTTGCGGGTTGGTGTCGGCCGCTTGCTGGCGACGGATACGGGCGGCGCGTTCGGTGTCGCCGTCATTGACCAGCTTCAGTGCCTGGGAGGGGCAGGCACCGACACAGGCCGGGCCGTCGGTGCGAAACTCGCACAGGTCGCACTTGACCGCGATGCTGCGCACCCCCGGCTCCCAGCTCAGCAGATCCTCGCCAAAGCAGCGCAGGCCGGCAGAGGTGGAGGGATTGCTGGAGCGGATGGAGCATGGGATATAGGTGTCATAACTGGTGGCCACGGCCACCGGACGGCTGCCGCCGCTCTGGATGGCGCCAAAGGGGCAGGCCACGGCGCAGAGGTTGCAGCCGATGCAGAGCGACTCATTGAGTTGCACGCAATCGCCGGTCTGGCGAATTGCCTCGACCGGGCACACCTTGATGCAGGGGGCATCGTCACAGTGACGGCACTGAACCGGCATGGTCGCCTGCTCGTGTCGCATAACGGTTAAACGGGGGGCTTGCTGCAAACCTTGCGCCTTGTGTACCTCGCTGCAGGCCGCCATACAGGTGCCACAGCCGATACAAAGCTTGGGGTCAGCGATAACGAAGCGGTTCATAGCCTACCTTGTCGTGTCGCGAACGGAGAAAGTAAGGGCAGGTTGGCAAGATATGGGCCAGATTGTTCGCTGGCGTGAAATTGATTTTAACTTGCTGTTTTTAAATGATTTTAAATTCTTTGTCGCGAGGTGGTACCGAGATTGTGCGGTGTCGAAGTGTGACGTTCGTCACTTGTGACGAACCATGACACTGATGCCACGAATAGTGATGTGCAATGAGAGGC
>NZ_QAJD01000086.1:0-13114 GCF_003061465.1 Aeromonas sp. HMWF017 | reverse complement strand
GGGCCAGCGTCATCTTCTCCACCAGCTCACCCTCTTTCACCTTGATCAGCATGCCATCGCGCAAAATGCCGGCGCAGTTGATAAGACCGTGCAGCACGCCAAAACGCTCCTTGATGGCGGCAAACACGGCTTCAACCTCGGCTTCGCTCGCCACATTGCAGACAAACAGCTCGCACTGGCTATCTTGATCGCACTGATCACTCTTACTGCGCACCAGGGCTGCGGTCGCCTCCAGATCTGCGCGATTGATGTCGAGCAGCGCCAGCGTCGCCCCCTGTGCGCCTAGGGCCAGCGCAATGGCCCGTCCCAAGCCACGTCCAGCGCCGGTAATCACGATGACCTTATCTTTGATATCCATCAATGCTCCTTGTAGCTGGTCGAAGAGAGATGCCTTGAAGAGAGGTGGCCCGTCAGGCGGGATCCTGTTTATCCAGATAGAGTTCGACGATGCTGGAGAAATCGCGTCCCCCCTGCCCTTGAGCGGCATGCAGGTTGAACAGGTTACGCGCGAGCGCCCCCATCGGCACAGCGCTGTGGCCATGCTCGGCCAGCGCCATGGCCAATCCCAAATCTTTCACCATCAAACGGGTCATAAAGCCCCCCTGATAGTTGCGGGCGGCAGGGACATTCTCCATCACCCCGGGCCAGGGGTTGTAGCGCTCAAGACTCCAGTTGTTGCCGGAGCTCTTGCCCATGATGGTGGAGAGCACGGCGGGATCCAGCCCCTCCTTCACCCCGAGGGCCAGCGCCTCGGCAGTGCCCGCCATATGGATCGCAAGCAGCATGTTGTTGCACATCTTGGCGATCTGCCCTGCCCCCAGCGTCCCGGCGTGAAACAGGTTCTGCCCCATGCAGGCGAGCAAGGCTTTTGCCGCCTCGAAATCTGCCGCGTCGCCGCCAACGATAAAGGTGAGCGTCCCGGCGGCCGCACCGGCGACACCGCCCGAGACAGGGGCATCAATAAAGCGCAAACCGCGTGCGCGGGCCGCCTCCCCGACCTGACGGGCAGAGTCGACATCGATAGTGGAGCAGTCGATCACCAGTGCACCAACCGGCAGAGCCGCCAGCAGATCCAGCCCCTCAGACAACCAAAGGGCGCGCACATGCTCCCCCGCGGGTAGCATGCTGATCACCACCTCGCAGCCGGTCACCGCCTCTCGGGCATCCCCCGCTGCGATACAGCCAGCGGCGATGGCGCGCTCAATGTTATGGGCAACCAGATCAAATACCTGCACCCTGTGCCCGGCCCTAGCCAGATTGGCCGCCATGGGCCCCCCCATGTTGCCGAGCCCGATAAACCCTATCCTTGTCATCCCGCTTGCTCCTTGCGTTGCTGATGGCGGCGTCCGCCGGTTGCCAAGATGTTATTCCTTGCAGGCCAACGGATTGCTCCCCTGCGGCCAGCGATAGAACTCATCCAGCCACTCCCCCTCCGGTGGCAACTGCTGCCAGCGGGGCTCTTTATCCTTGTCGATCAGCAGTGCCCGTACCCCTTCCACAAAATCCCCCTTCAGCACGCAGTTGACCGAGAGGGTCAGCTCCTCGGCAAATACCTCGGCCAGGGAGTAGCGGCGAGCCTGCCAATATTGACGCCACAAAATGGCGCGGCTGATGGGGCTGCCGGTGCGGCAGATCTGCTGCGCCTGCCTGAGTACCGCCTCCTGTTCATCGAACTGAGCCTCGAACAACCGCGCCAATACCCCTTGCAACGTGCGCCCCGCCAGCAGGGCACCGATCCTCTGTTGATGGGGCAGCAGCACTGGCGCTGGCAACCGGGTAGCCACCTCACGGTGCAATCCCCTGAGCAGCAGATCGATCTGCTCACGGGGAGCACCACTGCCAGCCCAGTCGAGCACGGCGAGGCGTGACAGCAGCGCACTGCGCTCGCCACTGGCGATGGCGTGATCCGCCAGCCCAAGACCGATGGCATCACTCCCGTTGAAGCGGGCGCCAGTCAGACCGAGCCAGAGCCCCAGCCGCCCCGGCATCCGACTTAAAAACCAGCTTGCCCCCACGTCGGGGTAGAGTCCTATGGTCACCTCCGGCATGGCAAACAGGCTTCTTTCGGTGACAACCCGAAAATCGGCTCCGGCAAACAGGCCAATGCCGCCCCCCATGCAGATACCGTCCGCCACGCAGATCAGGGGCTTGCGATAACTGTGGATATGGTGGTCGAGCCGGTACTCCTGCTCGAAAAAGTCGCGGGCATATTCGAACAGTTCCGCCTCGCTCGCCTCCTGCTTGCGGTAATAGAAGGAGCGGATATCGCCACCGGCACAGAACGCCTTCTCACCCGCCCCCTGCAGCAGCACACAGACGATGGCGGGATCCTGCTCCCAACGGGTCAGCGTCTGTTGCAGGATCTGGATCATCGGCAGGCTCAATGCGTTGAGAGACGCAGGGCTGTCGAGGGTCAACACCCCGATATGATGACCATCTTCGGTGGGATAACAGCTAACCTTGACCGGCTCACTCATAAACGGCTCCGTATGGATTTATTCTGTTGGGCCATATTGCCAGCGTGGTGAGCGTTTCTCCAGGAAGGCGGCCACCCCTTCACGCTGGTTGGCATCGCTAAAGAGATCGAGAAACAGCGCTCGCTCAAGGGGCAAGGCAGCATCCCGCGGGCCACTGCGGCCCTGATTGATCAGGGTTTTGCAGGCGCGCAGGGCTCTCGGGCTCTGGCGCTCCACCAGATGGGCCATCTGATGGGCGGCCTCCCACGCCTGACCGGTTTTCACCACCTCCTCCACCAACCCCATCTCGTAGGCCAGCGAGGCACTCACCTTCTCACCGCAGAGGATCATCCGCTTGGCCCAGCCCGGCCCTACCAGCTCGGTCAGACGCTGGGTGCCACCGGCACAGGGAAGCAAGCCCACCGAGGCTTCCGGCAGTCCCAGCAACGCCTGCTGCTCGGCGATGCGGATATCACAGGCCAGCGCCACTTCCAGGCCGCCTCCCATGGCATAACCATTGATGGCGGCGATACTGACGCCGTGAAAGCGGGCCAGCGCCTCGAAGGCCTTGCCAAAGGCCTCGGCCACTTCGCGGGCCTGCTCGACATTCCCCTCGACAAACATATTGAGGTCGGCACCGGCGCAGAAAAATTTGTCACCCGCACCACGGATAACCAGCGCCACCACATCGGGACGGCTGTCGAGCTCCACCATCATCTGCAAAAAGGCCTGCAGGCTGGCGAGGGTCCAGGTGTTGGCAGGGGGATGGTCGAGGGTGATATAGGCCACGTGGCCATGATATTCGAGTCTGATCCTTGTCATAACATTGTCCTTGTCGATGAAGCTGCCGCCATGATGACAGGCTTGAATGACACCAACCTGTGGTTGGCTCACAAAGCCGAAACCGGCATGGCATGGCATGGCGCAAATCGGGTGGCAGTAGACACCCCCTGATGCGACCACCGGTTAGCCCAGCGACAAACCGGGATCGGCCAACATGCGGCGCGCGATGATGAGTCGCATCACCTCGTTGGTGCCCTCCAGAATACGGTGTACCCGTGTATCGCGCAGATAGCGCTCGAGCGGATACTCGCGGATATAACCATAGCCGCCAAAGAGTTGCAGAGCCTCATCACAGATTCGATAACCCACATCGGTAGCATAACGTTTGGCCATGGCACACCAGGCACTCTTGTCGGGTGCCCCGCGATCCAGTTTGTCGGCGGCCTGACGTACCAGCAGGCGGGCGGCAGCCAGCTCGGTCGCCATATCGGCCAGGCGAAACTGCACGCTCTGGAATTCGCTGATCGGGTGACCAAATTGCTGGCGCTGCTGCACATAAGCCAGCGCATCGTCCAGCGCCTGCTGGGCGGTGCCCACCGAACAGGTGGCAATATTGATGCGCCCCCCATCGAGGGCCTGCATGGCGAACTTGAATCCTTCCCCCTCTTCGCCCAACCGATAACAGGCAGGAATGCGAACCCCGTTGAAAACAACCTCCCGGGTCGGCTGGCTGTTCCAGCCCATCTTCTCTTCCGGCTTGCCATAGACGATACCCGCGCTATCTGCCGGCACCATAAAGGCAGAGATCCCCTTCGCACCTTCACCACCGGTACGGGCCATCACCACCAGCACGTCAGTGCTGCCCGCTCCCGAGATAAAGACCTTGGTTCCCTCGATGAGGTAGCTATCACCCTCGCGCACCGCCCGGGTCTTGAGTGCCGCCGCATCGGAACCCGCCCCCGGCTCGGTGAGGCAATAGGAGCCCAGCAATTCACCGCTAGCCAGTTTCGGAACCCACTCCTTGGCAACCTCGGTGGGCAACCAGTTACCCAGCATCCAGCTCACCATGTTGTGGATGGTCAGATACGCAGTGGTCGAGGTACAACCCATGGCGAGGCGTTCGAAGATGAGGCTCGCATCGAGACGAGGCAGCCCCAATCCGCCAAACTGCTCCGGGGTATAGAGACCACAAAAACCTAGCCCGGCCGCCTGCTTGATGATCGGGATCGGAAACTCATGCTCCTTGTCCCAGCGCGCGGCATGGGGTTTGAGCGCCTCATCGGCAAAGGCGGCGGCCGCCTCCACATACGCCTGTTGATCATCGGTCAGGGTAAAATCCATCTTGTCGTTCGCTCCCTTGTTGCCCCACGCTTGTTGCCCCGCACTTATTTTCCTGAGTTAGCGCTTTATGACGCGGCGCCCACGCGCTGCGTCATTTGGATCTGCCACTGTGGCGCTGTTGTCGTGGTAGCTGATGACGCTTTCACTACCACCTATCTATCGACACACAACAGATTAACAATTGATTTACGTTTACGCTAACGTAAACTTGTGGCAGAAGTGAAGTACAAAATGGACCGACCACTGCCAGCCGTAACGCCGAGTCAGCAGGTCGAACCAACCTTCCTACCCGACTGTCATATCCGCAAGGAGAGCATGGATGCAGATGGATGAGACCCTGAATGCCCTGACCGAACAGGTTGCGGCCTTCTGCCAGAAAGTGATCGCCCCGCGCGCCAGCGAGATCGATCAGAGCAATGCCTTCCCCCGTGATCTCTGGCCCCGGATGGGTGAGCTGGGTCTGCACGGCATCACGGTGGCAGAGGAGTATGACGGGGTGAACCTCGGCTATCTGGCCCATGTGCTGGTGATGGAGCAGGTGAGCCGCGCCAGCGCCTCGGTCGGCCTATCCTACGGCGCTCACTCCAATCTCTGCATCAACCAGATCCACCGCCACGGCACGGCGGAGCAAAAAGCACGCTACCTGCCCCCGCTGGTGAGCGGCGAGCATGTGGGGGCGCTGGCCATGAGCGAACCGGGAGCCGGTTCAGATGTGGTCAGCATGCGCCTCACCGCGGAGCGCGAGGGCGATCACTTCGTGCTGAACGGCAACAAGATGTGGATCACCAACGGCCCGGATGCCGACACCTTCGTCATCTATGCCAAGACAGATGCCAGTGCGGGCCCCAAAGGAATTTCTGCCTTTATCGTTGAAGCCGGCACTCCCGGTTTTTCTACCGCCCAGAAGCTCGACAAGCTGGGGATGCGCGGCTCCAGCACCTGCGAGCTGGTGTTCGACAACTGCCGGGTGCCGCAGGAAAACCTGCTGGGCACCCTGCACGGCGGGGTCAAGGTGCTGATGAGCGGGCTCGATTACGAGCGGGTGGTGCTGGCGGCGGGCCCCCTTGGCATCATGCAGGCCTGCATGGATGTAGTGCTGCCCTATGTGCGTGAGCGCAAGCAGTTTGGTCAAGCCATCGGCGAGTTCCAGCTGGTGCAGGGCAAGCTCGCCGACATGTATACCCGCCTCGCCAGCAGCCGGGCGCTGGTCTACTCGGTGGCGAGCGCCTGCGATCAGGGTCGCACCAGCCGTAAAGATTGCGCCGCAGCCATCCTGTTTGCCGCCGAAAACGCCACCCAGATGGCCCTCGACGCTATCCAGCTGCTCGGCGGCAACGGTTACATCAACGAATACCCCACTGGCCGCCTACTGCGGGACGCCAAACTCTACGAGATCGGCGCCGGCACCTCGGAGATCCGCCGCTGGCTCATCGGCCGCGAGCTGATGGGAGAAAATGCATGAGTCGTATCCACTCCCACCTCGACACGGCGAGCCCGGAATATGCGGCCAATCGGACTGCTATGCAGGGGCTGGTCGACGATCTCCACGCCCGCATTGCCGAGATCGCCCAAGGGGGCGGCGCGGCCAACAACGCCCGCCATCAGGCCCGTGGCAAGCTGCTGCCCCGCGAGCGCATCAATCAGCTGCTGGACCCGGGCTCCCCGTTTCTTGAACTCTCGGCGCTGGCTGGCTGTCAGGTCTATGACGAGCCGGTACCCGCCGCCGGTATCATCACCGGCATCGGCCGGGTCTCGGGCAGGCTCTGCATGTTGGTGGTGAACGACGCCACCGTGAAGGGCGGCACCTACTACCCGCTCACGGTGAAAAAACACCTGCGCGCCCAGGCCATCGCCGAGCGGCTGCGCCTCCCCTGCCTCTATCTGGTGGATTCCGGTGGCGCCTTCTTGCCGATGCAGGATGAGGTGTTCCCCGACCGGGATCACTTTGGCCGCATCTTCTACAACCAGGCCCGCATGTCGGCCCAAAATATCCCTCAACTGGCAGTGGTGATGGGACTCTGTACCGCCGGGGGTGCCTACGTGCCCGCCATGGCGGACGAGTCGATCATGGTCAGGGAGCAGGCCACCATCTTTCTGGCGGGCCCGCCACTGGTCAAGGCCGCCACCGGTGAGGAGATCAGCGCAGAAGCCCTGGGCGGCGCCGAGGTGCACTGCGCCCACTCCGGGGTAGCTGATCATATGGCCCGTGACGATGCCCATGCGCTGGCCATCGCCCGTACCCTGCTCACCCATCTGGGCCGTGACCATACTTCGGCCTCGGACTGGGCATCGGGCAGCACAAGTTACGATGAGCCAGCCTACCCCACTCCCTGTTACCCGATCGAGGAGCTCTACGGTCTGGTGGGCACCAGTCTCAAACGCCCTTACGACGCCCGCGAACTGATTGCACGACTGGTGGATGGCTCTGATTTTGACGAATTTAAGGCGCTGTTCGGCACCACACTGGTGACCGGCTTTGCCCGTATTTGCGGCATGGAGGTGGGGATCCTCGCCAACAACGGCGTGCTGCACAGCGACAGCGCCCAGAAGGGAGCCCACTTTATCCAGCTCTGTAATCGCCGCGCCATCCCGCTACTCTTTTTGCAGAACATCACCGGTTTTATGGTGGGGAGCAGCGCAGAAAAAGAGGGGATCGCCAAGCACGGCGCCAAGCTGGTCACTGCAGTGGCCTGCAGCCGGGTGCCCAAGATCACCCTGATCGTCGGCGGCAGCTTTGGTGCCGGCAACTACGGCATGTGCGGCCGCGCTTATGAGCCCGATTTTCTCTTTAGCTGGCCCAACAGCCGCATCTCTGTCATGGGTGGCGAACAAGCTGCCGGAGTGCTGGTGCAGGTGCGTCGGGACAAACTGACCGTCGAGGGCAAGAGCCTGAGCGAGCAGGAGGCGGCCGCCATCCGCGCCCCGGTGATCGAGCAGTATGAGCGGCAGGGTCACCCCTACTACGCCAGCGCCCGCCTCTGGGATGATGGCGTCATCGACCCGGCCCAGAGCCGCACCGTGCTGGCACTGGCACTGGCTGCCTGTCAGGGGGCCCGCATTGAACCCGAGCAGTACGGCATCTTTCGGATGTAAGGAGCAAAACGATGTCAGATCCACTTACTTCCTCAGCACTTGGCTCTTCAACACAGGGCCCGTTTCGGCTGGAGCGGCACGGCTCATTGGCCGAACTGGTGCTGTCGCGCCCGGCCCGCCACAACGCCTTTGATGCCGACCTGATGCTGGGGCTGCTCGACTGCCTCGATGATCTGGCCCATCTCCATGGTCATGATCTCGCCGAACGCCCCCACGCCCTGCTGCTGCGGGCAGAGGGCAAACACTTTTGCGCGGGTGCCGATCTCAACTGGATGCGCAATCTGGCTCACGCCGATTTTGAGCACAATCGCGAAGACGCCCGGGTATTGGCGCGGCTGATGCAGACCCTCGACGAGCTCCCCTTCCCTACGGTGGCACTGGTACAAGGGGCTGCCTATGGCGGGGCGCTGGGGCTGATCTGTGCCTGCGATATGGTGCTGGCCAGCGATGATGCCCGCTTCTGCCTCTCAGAGGTGAGCCTGGGTCTGGTGCCTGCGGTGATCAGCCCTTACGTGGTGCGTGCCATGGGAATGCGTCAGGCGCGCCGCTACATGCTCAGTGCCGAGCCGTTCGATGCCATTACCGCCTGTCGGCTCAATGTGGCACATCAACTCTGCAAGCCGGATCAACTGCTGGTGGAAGGACGGGCGCAAGCCCTTCGTCTTTGCCGCAACGGGCCGGAAGCGATGAAAGAGACCAAACGACTGCTGGCGGCGATAGAGGCCCATCCTTCCCGCCTGCACGAAGAGAAAACTGTCGAGACCATTGCCCGGGTTCGGGTGGGACTCGAAGCACAGGAGGGGATGCAGGCCTTCTTTGACAAACGCCCTCCCGCTTGGCGTCCCCGTTTCGAGGATGAGACATGACCCATCACACTCAGATTAAACGCCTGCTGATCGCCAATCGCGGCGAAATCGCCGTGCGCATCATCAAGACGGCGAAACGCCTCGGCATTCACACCATCGCCCTCTACTCCGATGCCGACGCCCATGCCATGCACACCCGTCTGGCCGATGAGGCCTGGCATCTGGGGCCCGCACCGGCCAGAGAGAGCTATCTCGACACCGGCAAGGTGCTGAAGATTGCCAAAGAGGCGCGCGCCGATGCAATCCATCCCGGTTACGGCTTTCTGTCGGAAAACAGCGATTTTGCCACCGCCTGCGAACAGCGCGGCCTGCGCTTTGTCGGCCCAAGCGGCGCCGCCATTCTCGCCATGGGCGACAAATCGGGAGCCAAGGCGCTGATGCAGGCCGCTGGCGTACCTGTGCTGCCCGGCTATCACGGCACGGATCAACGGCCGGACTTCTTGCGCGATCAGGCGAGCCAGATTGGCTTCCCGCTACTTATCAAGGCCGCCAGTGGCGGCGGTGGCAAGGGGATGCGCCGGGTCGATCAGCTGGCCGACTTTGACGAGTCACTGGCGGCAGTCAAACGGGAAGCCAAGGCCGCCTTTGGCGACGATCTGGTGCTGCTGGAGCGCTATCTGCCCCAGGCTCGCCATGTTGAGGTGCAGGTCTTTGCCGATAGCCTCGGCAACGCCATCTATCTGGGGGACAGGGACTGCTCCTTGCAGCGACGCCATCAGAAGGTGATCGAAGAGGCGCCCGCCCCCGACATCCTTCCGGCTCTGCGCCGCGCCATGGGGGAGGCAGCCGTGGCCGCAGCCAAGGCCATCCACTATCAGGGGGCTGGCACCATCGAGTTCCTGCTCTGCAAGGATGAGTTCTTCTTTATGGAGATGAACACCCGGCTGCAGGTAGAGCATCCGGTCACCGAAGCGGTGACCGGGCAGGATCTGGTGGCCTGGCAGCTGGCCGTGGCCGAGGGCAAGCCACTGCCACTCACTCAGGAGGAAGTGGTGCTGCGCGGCCATGCGGTGGAGGCGCGCCTCTACGCCGAGGATGTGGCGGCCGGTTTTTTGCCTGCCAGCGGGCCTATCCACTGGCTCCACTGGCCCGTTGGCGTGCGCATCGACACTGGCGTCACCGCTGGCGATGAGGTGAGCCCCTATTACGATCCCATGATCGCCAAGCTGATCGCCCACGGCCAGAGCCGCACCGAGGCGTTCGCCAAACTGGCCGATGCGCTGGCGGCGCTGGATCTCGGCCCGCTGGTGCACAACGGCCCGCTGCTGCTGCGCCTGTGTGAAGAGCCTGACGTCCTGGCCATGGGCCACCATACCCAGTGGCCCATCCCTACCACAGCGCAACCCATTCCTGAACTTGCCTGGCCGCTGGCTACCCTCTGGCTGGCGAGCCGCCCTGTGGGCACCTCCCCCTGGCAGCAAGCCTGTGGATTTCGGCTAGGGCCGGATCGCTGCTGGACAGCGGCGGTGCGCATCGGTGATGAGCGCCGGGTATTGACCCTTCGCGATCGTGACGGCCAGTTTGAGTGGCAAGGGGAAAACCGTTGCTACCAGCGAGGTGACGACCATATCCGGCTGCAACAGGGTGGCTGCTGGCAGCAGATCCCCATTCAGACGGTCCCAGGCTCGGAGGCAACCTTCATCATGACCCTGGGGGGCCAGCGCATCCGCTTCGCGGCCGATGATCGGCAGCACAGCCACCACCATGAGCAGGCAAACGAGAAGGCGCAGGGCGCCATCGCGCCCATGCACGGCATAGTGGTAGCCGTGCTGGTCGAGCAGGGGCAAACGGTCAGCAAGGGGCAACCCCTGCTGGTACTGGAGGCGATGAAGATGGAGCACCAGTTGCGCGCAGAGCGGGACGGGGTAATTGAGGCGCTGCAGTGCAAGCAGGGTGAGCAAGTTAGCCAGGGGGCCATGCTGGTGCGCTTTGCCGAAGAGATTGCCACACAGGAGGATCACCCATGAACCGATCACAGGACGTCCGTGACGACAGGGTCAGTCTGGTGGAGATGGGGCCGCGCGATGGCCTGCAAAATGAAGCTGCGCCCCTCTCCTTGGTACAGCGGCTGGAGTTGATCCAGCGACTGGCCGACAGCGGCCTGCAACGCATCGAGGTGGGTGCCTTTGTCTCTGCCAAAAAAGTGCCGCAGATGGCGGACTCCGCAGCGCTGTTCGAGGCACTGCCGCGCAAGGGCTCAACCCGTTACGGCGCTCTGGTGCCCAATCTGCAAGGCTTGCAGGCAGCCATTGCCGCCCGCGCCGATGAGATTGGCCTCTTCACCGCCTGCTCCGACGGTTTTACCCGCACCAATATAGGCATCAGCGTGGAGGAGTCGCTGGTGCGCTTCGCCCCGCTGGTGCAGGAGGCGCGCCGCCTCGGCATCAAGGTGCGCGGCTACCTCTCCACCGTCATCGCCTGCCCGTTCGATGGCCCGACCCGCCCGAAACGGGTCGCTGCCATAGCCGAGCAACTGCTGGATCTCGGTTGCCACGAAATTTCGCTGGGGGACACCATCGGCGTTGGCACCCCGGGCACGGTGGCGCCCATGCTGGATGCGGTGCTGCACGAGATCCCGGCGGGTCGACTCGCGGTCCATTTTCACGACACCTACGGCCAGGGGTTGGCCAACCTGCTACCCGCGCTGGAGCGCGGCATTCGCACCATCGACTGCTCGGTGGCGGGGCTTGGCGGCTGCCCCTATGCGCCGGGCGCCTCCGGCAATGTGGCGTCAGAAGAGGTGGTCTACCTGCTGCACGGCCTTGGCATGACGACGGGGGTGGATCTCGACAAACTGGCGGCCACCGGCCAGTGGGTCAGCGAGCAGCTCGGTCGCCCCAACGGCTCACGGGTCGGTCAGGCCCTGCACGCCAATGCCGAGCGGCTGCGTGCCCGCCTCTGCCAGCCACACGCCCAGCAACAGGAGTCATGACCATGTCCCGTTCCCTGCCCGGCAAGGAGATCACCTACAGCATTTCGGAGCTGGCCCACGAATTCGATGTCACACCGCGCACCATCCGCTACTACGAGGATGAGGGGCTGCTCACCCCGCTGCGGGAGGGGCAAACCCGCATCTACAGCCACCGGGACAAGATCCGGCTCAAATTGACCCTGCGCGGCAAACGGCTGGGGTTTAGCCTGGCCGAGATCCGCGAGCTGTTCGATATGTACGACACCGACAAATCGAGCAAAACCCAGCTCCACTCCATGATCCAGCTGATCGATGAAAAGCGCGACGCACTGCGCCAACAACTGGAGGATATCCAGATGGTGATGGCCGAGCTGGAAGCCGCCGAACAGCGCTGTGTTAATTCCCTTAACAGCTTGAAAACTGGCGCAGATTAACCGAATCTGGGAGCAAGCTATTGCCTTGGGGATCCCATGAGATATTGGTGCTGGTTTTTGCTCTTGTTCAGCCTCTCTGGCTGGAGCCATCCCCTCATCAAGGTTGGCGGATACCCCTATGCCCCCTTTGTGGTCAAACTCTCCGATTCCCGCTATGAAGGGCTGACTCTGGAGCTTATCGACCAGCTCAATGCCGTACAGAAAGAGGTGACCTTCGTCTTTGTTCCCACCTCGGCCGCCAACCGTTACAAGGCGCTCGATCTGGGCCGTTTCTCGCTGATGCTGTTTGAAGACACCAAGTGGGGCTGGGACACCGATAAATTCAAGATGACAACCCCCTTCCTCGGTGGTGGCGAGGTCTATGTGGCCCTGAACAAAGCGGGCCGGGATCAGCGCTTTTTTGACGATCCTGCCAGCCATCACCTCATCGGGGTGACCGGCTATCACTACGGTGTCGGCCAGTTCAATGCCGATCCCCTCTACCTGCAGCGCAAGCTCAATATCACCCTGGTCAAAGACAACGTCAGCGCCCTGCAAGCGCTACTCAAAGGGCGCGGCGAGGTAGCCATTCTCAACGTTTCCTACCTTAACCAGTATCTGCAGGCCAATCCCGACACAGCCGACCAGCTGCTGATCTCGCAAAAATGGGATCAACAGTATCAACACCGCGCCATCCTTCACCCTGAGGCCCCCATTACCCCTGCCCAGCTGGAACAGTGGCTGGCAGTGCTGCAACAAAAGGGTGAACTGGATCGCCTTTGGACAAAGTACGGCGTACAACAGCACGCAACCCCATGATTACTATCCAGCTTTTCTGTACCATGGCGGGAACCAATTGGGAGTGCACCAAATGAACACCACCGAGCCCGCGTCCCCCAAGCTCCGCTTGCTGCGCTACCTTGCCTACGCTTTCCTGCTGCTTCTTATCCTGATCACTCTGCTGCTGTGGCAAACCCCTCGTCTAATCCAGCGCTATCTGCCCGGCTGGCTGGCCGAGCACTATGGCCTGCAACTGACGCTGGGGGAGATTGACGTAGGGCTGCGCAACCCTTCTCTCACCCTCGGCGCGACCGCCCTGCTCGATGCCAAACAGCAGCCCATCATCCGTTTTGAGCAGCTCTTTATCACCCCCGACCTGCAAGCCAGCTGGCAGCAGAAAGGGGTCGTGCTTTCCGCCGTCACCCTGACCAAACCCGTGGTGCAGTTGCAACGGCTGGCAGACAAAAAGGG
>NZ_QAJD01000085.1:3068-5024 GCF_003061465.1 Aeromonas sp. HMWF017 | reverse complement strand
TGGGTGAAGAGCGTGATGGCGGGTGAGGTAGGGGGGTGGCAAGAGCAATAAAAAGAGAGGCTTTCAAGCCTCTCCTGCCATCGCGTTCCGGTTTCGAGCGTGGGGCGGTCAGGGTTTATTGGCGACCAGCAAGACCTGATCCGGGTAGGCGCCAATGGAGCGAAGACCGATATCTCCCGAGGTGATATCCAGATACGCCCGCTGACCATTGGCGGAGGTTACCGTGCTGCTCATCAGATAGACATAGCCCTCATTGACCTCTTTACCGCCCCCCGCCATGGCGCGCGGGAAAATGGCTTCATTGAGAGAGGGCTTGTAGCAGGCGTGCTCGACCAGGGTCGCCAGCTCCTTGATGTCGGGCAGACGCCACTGGCTGATACCGCCGAAGTGATAGAGAGCATGACTGCTGTCACTGCGGATCCGCTCCGCCACTTGCAGCCCCTGCTGCCAGTAGTAAACGGTCGGTTCCCCCAGGCAACTGCTGCCACTCCATGTCTGCCCCAGTTTGCAGCGCATCCAGGTGAGGCCGGTGTGTTGATCCGTGACGGTGCCGTTGCCATGGTCAAGAAAACGGGCAGAGGGGGCGGTGCGATCCATGGTGTCATCACAAATGGCAGCACCGTGGGCCAGGGGGGCCAGCAGTGCCAGCATGGCGAACGAAAAGTGATAAAGGCTCATGATATTCCTCGGATTATTGGGGAGTGGCGACCAGTCGTACCTGCATCAGCTCGATATAGGTATCTTGCTGCACCAGCGCGGGATAGGTGGTGCCTGCATCTTCCCCCAGGAGCAGGACTGTGCGTTTGCTGATGGGGCCACCGGAGAAGCGCTGGGCGGTGTTGCTGGTGGCGCTCCAGTAGTAGCCATGGTAGGTGTCATCTTCCGAGGGGGCGATATCCGGGAAGTAACGGGTATCCACGATGATGCGCTGACCCAGCGGGTCCTTGGCCAGGCTGCCGTAGTGCATCAGTGACATCAGTTCACCCATGCTGGGCAGCCGCCACTGGCTGATGCCGCAGCGCTGCTCGCCATTGAGCCACTGCTGATACGCGCGGGTGGTCAGCATGGTGGTCAGCGCCTGTGCCCGGGCGAAGGCCGCCAGATCTCCTTCGGCGCTGAGCTGTTCGATCCTCTTATGAATATGCTGGTAGGCCGCTTGCTGCTCGCCTGCGGTCGCCTTGAACTGCTCATCCTCATAGGCAAAGGGTCTGCTTTTCCAGGCCGGGCTCAAGGGATCATCCGATTTGACCTCCCACACCAGACCGGTATTGAGATCCTTGACGCACTGCCAGCTCGGCGCGTTGTCAGGGAGCGCCTGACCGCGATCATCGAGTTTGCGATAGGCAAGCTGGGGACGAGTGCGATTCCAGCTGGCATCTTGTCCCGGATAGTCGGCGGGTTCCTGTTCCAGCAGCGGGTCGTTGCCATCGCTGAAGGTGGTGACGCCGGTGACGGTTAGCAGGTTGCGTGGCTGCTGCTGCACCAGCAGGGTCAGCAGCTTGCTTTGGGTATCTTCAGCGAACTGGCCGTTGCGTTGCCACTCCTGAGCCAATTGCGCCAGCATCAGGCTGATGGCGCGATAGCTGGTGGTAAGCAACTGGGTCTCCTTGGCGGTGGCAAGGTGTGTGCGGGCCTGTTGCTGCAAGCTGATCGCCACCTGCTGTAGTGCTTGATCAAACTGGCCGAGACCCGCGAGGGCCGCGCGGTCGCTGCCCGGTTGCAGCGGCGCGAGATCGGCCAACAGCTGCGCCAGTGCGCGATCGGCGGCCACCCCTTCGGCAATGCGGCTCTGCCACAGGGTACTGAGCAGGGTCGGTTGCAGCCGTTGTGGGTCCCCTTTGGCGGCCGGATGTGCCAGTAGCAGGCCTCCGCTCCTCGGTACGAAAAGCAGGGGCGAGTTGACGATGTTGGCCGAACGGCTGACCAGGGCCACAGCGCCTTCGCCGCTGACGGCAG
>NZ_QAJD01000085.1:0-3053 GCF_003061465.1 Aeromonas sp. HMWF017 | reverse complement strand
CGGCGGGATCACATTGCCAGTTCTGATCCAGATCGGCGCACAGGGTACCGGCAGTCGGCAGGGCGACATCGACCCGGTAGTCCGGGATCGCCAGTGGTGCGTTATCTTCCCCGCCGCCACAGGCGCTGAGCAGGGCTGAGAGGGTTGCAATAACCAGTACGGATGGTTTCACTTCACATTCCTTGATTCGGTCACAGGTTCACGGGGGCGGTAACCCCCGTGGTACAGGGTTCAACGGCGCGGGGTGCTCCGGCGCCAGAGGCGGGGCCACAGGGCCAGCAACAGGGGAGAAGTCGTGCCGCCACCCCCTTCATCCTGCTCAAGGGGGATGATGCCGGTGTTGGGCAGGGCTTCATCTTTGTCGCAGCGGGCGCCGACTTGCTGGGCGACACGCCAGTTGCGCACCTGACCGGTGTCACCGGCGCTGGTGTCGTTGATCTCCAGCAGCCAGCGGCCAGCGAGCGGTTCGCCGTGCAGCTTATCGAGTGTTTCGAACGGTACCAGTTCACGGGGGAATTCCCCTTTGAGCCGGGTATGGCTGGCGTAACCCTTGTTCCACAGGCTGATCCGGGTGCCGTAAGGGGAGGTGAGCCAGATCTCCAGCTGATCCAGTTTGCTGTGCTCCAGATCGAGGGCGACCACGAATCCGCTGTCGATACGGGCCTTGCTCTCGGGCAGGGTGAGAGTGAAGCGGGACAGGCCGTGCCGTTCATCGCTCACCGCATCCTTGATCTGGCCACCCTGGCCGATGGCCCGCTGCCAGAGCGGTTCACCGATCGGCAGTTGCAGGTCAAGGCGGGTCTGGCGCTCGGTGGGGCTGGGCAGGGTGAGCTGGAACTGCAGCGGCAAGGTGACTGCCTCGCCACAGGTCAGGTTGCTCGCTGCTTCCAGCGGCAGGGTCCAGCGGGCGGTGCCATCGGCGTTGAGCTCTCCCTGCCAGTGACCGTCACCCATGAGCCCCTTGGTCGGGAGCAGGCTGGCGTCGGCCACGGTCAGGGGCCGGCCGCTCTGGTTGGTCAATTCGATGGCGAGGCTCTTTTTCTCCCCGGGCAACAGGTAGCTGTCATCGGCAAGGCGGGCTGCGATGGGAGTGGGCAGCAGGGCGTGGTGGCGGAAGGCCTGCTCCAGCAGCTTGCCATAACTGCGATCCGGATAGAGGCGGTTGGCGGTATCCACGGTGACCCGCGCCAGCTGGGGCATCCGCACCTGCGGGCCGAGGCCGAAGTGGGATTCAATCAGCAGGGTATCGAACTCGTCACGGGCTGCCTCGCCATACTGTTCAACGGCCTGGCGCAGCGCGGTGAAGAGCGGGGTGCCCCACAGCTGGTCGCCGTTGCTGCCGTTGATAGTGAGGTGAGCCGGATAGAGGAAGCCCGGATGATAGCGCGCCCGCAGATCATCGAGCTGACGGGGCGTCCGGCCGCTGATCCTGGCATCCCAGTTGAAGACCATGAAAGGCTCGAACTGGCGAGCCTCTGGACTACGCTGGCGCCAGCTGGCGGCCAGATAGTCGCTAAAGCCCTCGCCGATGGCGCCCCAGTCACCCTCTTCTCCCATGTCGGGCAGGATATGGTGCTGCACCGCATGGCCAAACTCGTGCCAGATCACCATGGGATCTTCCGCATCGGGCACCCCTATCCGGCCAATTTCCAACCGGCGCAGGAAGGGGTCATAGAGAGAGTTGTCCTGCTCCCCGGCATCGGTATCGATGGCCAGGGGGCCGCCCATCAGCGTCGGGTAGCCCAGGGATTCCACATGGCGCTGGGCCAGATCCAGATGGTAGTAGCCATTGATATCGAGGAAGGCGGGCTGCTGGTGATCCAGCTGGAAGCCATCGGCATCAGGGCTGCTAAAGGGGGCAGTTTCCGGCGCCGTGCCATCCACGACCCGGGCGCGTGGGCCACTCAGCTGGTAGGTGTCATCCACCTTTTGTACCGTGAGCGGCACGGTGCGATAGGCCCCGTTATCCAGCACCAGATCGTGGCGCCACAGCAGGTTGCCATCTTGCAGCTGGGTGCGTGGGTCGAGGGCAAAGATGCGGGCCTGCACCGTGGCCGCTTCCCCTGCCAGCGGGACCGCTTCGGCACGGGTGTTGGCCTCTTGCAGCGTGCGCCCCAGCAGGGCGCTGCCATCGCAAGTGACAAACAGTTGCCAGTGGCTGCTCTTGCTGTTGCCCGGCTGGCTTTCCACCGCCAGCAGACGCCAGGCCGCAGTCAGGGTGTCGCCATCCTGCCAGTACCAGGGCTGGGCTTCGTCACTGCCAGCGAATTGCCACACCGTACTATCCAGCGTGGCGGTATAGGCATCCACCCCGGCGCGGCTTGCCTCATCACATGGCGTCGCCTGTGCCTGCATCAGTCGGGTATTGTGATAAAGGCGCCACGGACGACCCTGCTCATCGAGACTGACGGCGGCCATGAGACCGGCGATCGGTGCGCCATTGAGCTGCTGGCGATAGTGCAGATAGTGGCCCAGCTTGCCTTGACGCTGATAGGCCGGGGCATCACTCAGGGTGACGTCGAGTTGTTGTTCGAGCCAGAGGCGGGGATCGGCCGGGGCGTCCTGTTCGACAAAACGCAGTTCGGCGGCCTGAGTGGCAAAGCCAGCCAGCCCCAGCAAGAGGGCGGGCAACAGGGGTTTCATAGTGGTACTCCCAATCAGTGGCAGGGTCATTGATTGATCCCCGCCAGATGCAACAAGAAGGCAAATTCACGAGCCCGATCGCCACCACCGGCGCGGTGGCCTCCCTCCAGTTCGGTCAGCAGCAGGTAGGGGCCGGAGCCCGTACTGTGCTCCCGCAGGCGGGCCAGCCACTTGACCGGCTCCCAGTAGGGCACCTGGCTGTCGTGCAGGGCGGTAGTGACCAGCAGGGGCGGGTAGGGGGCGCGGTGCAGGTTGTCGTAGGGGCTGATGCGACGCATCGCCTGATACTCTGCGGGCTTGGCCGGATTGCCCCACTCCTGATACTCCTGACGGGTCAAGGGGAGGGCAGGATCGCTCATGGTGCCGAGCATATCGACGAAGGGAACCTGCAACACGGCGCCGCTAAAGAG
>NZ_QAJD01000007.1:0-14892 GCF_003061465.1 Aeromonas sp. HMWF017 | reverse complement strand
ATATCAAATAAACCTTCTGATTGGGTTGACTTTAGTGACTTAGTCGGTGGTCTATTAGGCCCTTCACTTAGCTTTCTTTCTTTTGTGCTTTTACTTCACTCCTTAAAACAACAGAACAAAGCAAACACCATTTTAATTGAAGAGGCTAAAAATAATCGAAAAAATGAAAAATTCAGAGTTTTTGAAACTCATTTTTTTAACCTGATTGATGTGCAAAGAGCATCATTTAATTCTTTCAAGATTTCCATAGATTATGTTAGCTCATGCACAGAGTTTAATCATGTCGATGGAGTTATCCATATTGAAGATTACATTCAAGAATTAAGAAACCAAGGCGCCGGTGATGATGTAATTACGCAGTGGCTTGATGAACTTGATAGGTCTGAAAAGATATACAACACTATTAGAATATTTTGCAATATTGTTAAGGTGATATCTGAAAGATTAACTGATGACAATGGTTTTAGTTTAAATGATAGACGACAGCAATATCACTCCCTGATAAGTCTTACAGAATTCTCCCAACTCCGGATGGTTTTGATAGGTATACAGTTCCTTGATTGTCCACAGGCGCAATGGCTCCAGAATAATCAAGAATTTGTAACCGTATTAAAAGAAACGGGACTCGATATTGGTCTTTATTAAAAGGGCGCTTTCGCGCCCTTCATTATTAATTACCCTTCCTGATTTTCCTCCGCGACCGGCTCGGCACCGGCGGCGGGTTCAATCTCGATGCGATCGACCCGCTGCAAACCGCGGGGCAGCTTGGCGCCACGGCGGCCGCGCTCGCCGCGGTAGTAGTCGAGATCAGAGGGTTTGAGGGTCAGCTTGCGCTTGCCGGCAAACAGGGTGACATATTGCCCCTGCGGGATAATGGCAGCCATCACCATAAACTCTTCCCGCGCCTTGACCCGCGCCGAAGGGATGCTGATCAGCTTGTTGCCCTTGCCCTTGCCGAGCACCGGCAGGGTGTTGAGAGGGAACAGCAGCATGCGCCCCTCGTTGGAGATGGCCATGCAGAGATCGGTCTCCGGCGAGCCAATCTTCTGGGGTGCCATCACCAACCCCCCTTCCGGCACGGTGAGAAGCGCCTTGCCGTTCTTGTTTTTGCCGATGAGATCGTCATAGGTGCAGACAAAGCCGTAACCGGCATCGCTGGCGATCAGGTAGGGCTCGCCTTCGTTGCCCATCACCAGATGACGCACCTCTTCACCGGCACCCAGCGCAAAGCGGCCGGTGAGCGGCTCGCCCTGACTGCGGGCGGAGGGCAGGGTGTGCGCCTCCAGCGAGTAGGTGCGGCCAAAGCTCGACAGGAACACCGCCTGCTGGTTGCTGCGGCCAAAGGCGTGGGTCAGGTAGTTGTCCCCCGCCTTGTAGGAGAGCCCCTCAACATCCACATCGTGGCCCTTGGCGGCGCGCACCCACCCCTTGTCGGAGAGGATGACGGTGACCGGCTCGCTCGGCACCAGCTCTTTCTCGGTCAGCGCCACGGCGGTGGCCCGCTCCACCAGCGGGGTGCGGCGATCGTCGCCGTACTTCTCGGCATCGGCCAGCAGCTCTTTCTTGAGCAGGGTGTTGAGGCGGCGCTCGGAGCCCAGGATCAGCTCCAGCTTGTCGCGCTCTTCGGCCAGTTCGTTCTGTTCGGCGCGCAGCTTGAACTCTTCGAGCTTGGCCAGATGGCGCAGTTTCAGCTCGAGGATCGCTTCGGCCTGGGTCTCGGTAATGTTGAAGCGCTCCACCATCACCTTGCCCGGCTCATCCTCGGTGCGGATGATCTCGATCACCTCGTCGATGTTGAGGTAGGCGATCAGCAAGCCTTCGAGGATGTGCAGGCGAGCCAGCACCTTGTCGAGGCGGAACTGCAGACGGCGACGCACTGTCTCGCGGCGGAAGATGATCCACTCGCTGAGGATGGTCTTGAGGCACTTCACCTGCGGCCGGTTGTCGAGGCCGAGGATGTTGAGGTTGACCCGGTAGTTCTTCTCCAGATCCGTGGTGGCGAACAGGTGGGCCATCAGCCCCTCCACATCCACCCGGTTGGAGCGCGGCACGATCACCAGACGGGTCGGGTTCTCGTGGTCAGATTCATCGCGCAGGTCGGTGACCATCGGCAGCTTTTTGGCCACCATCTGGGCAGCGATCTGCTCCATGATCTTGGCGCCGGAGGCCTGATGAGGCAGCGCGGTGATGACGATGTCGCCATCCTCCTCGCTCCAGACCGCCCGCTGCTTGATGGAGCCCTTGCCGGTCTCGTAGATTTTGCGGATGTCGTCGCGCGGGGTGATGATCTCGGCGTTGGTCGGGTAGTCCGGCCCCTGAATGTGCGCCATCAATGCATCGAGCCCCGCATTGGGGTTGTCGAGCAGCTCGGCACAGGCGTAGGCCACTTCCCGCGCGTTGTGGGGCGGAATGTCGGTCGCCATCCCCACCGCGATACCGGTCACCCCGTTGAGCAGGATGTGCGGCAGGCGGGCGGGCAGTACCACGGGTTCTTTCATGGTGCCGTCGAAGTTCGGCGTCCACTCCACCGTGCCCTGACCCAGCTCGGAGAGCAGCAGCTCGGAGAAGCGCGACAGCCGCGCCTCGGTATAACGCATCGCAGCGAAGGATTTGGGATCATCCGGCGCACCCCAGTTGCCCTGACCGTCAACCAGCGGGTAGCGATAGGAGAAGGGCTGGGCCATCAGCACCATGGCTTCATAACAGGCGCTGTCGCCGTGGGGGTGGTACTTACCCAGCACGTCACCCACAGTACGGGCGGATTTCTTGTGCTTGGACAGCGCCGACAGACCCAGCTCGCTCATGGCGTAGATGATGCGCCGCTGCACCGGTTTGAGACCGTCGCCGATATGCGGCAAGGCCCGATCCATGATGACGTACATGGAGTAGTTCAAGTAAGCCTGTTCGGTAAAGGTGCGCATTGGCTGGCGCTCTACCCCGTCCAGACTGAGCTCGATAGCATCACTCATGTGGTTTTCTCTTTCGGTTCGGGAGCCGCCACAGGGCGACTCCGGCTAAATGCTTGCTGGCCCTGTGCGGGCCAGCCGACGGCTTAGATAATGGCGAGGTTGCCCTTCTCTTCCAACCATTCACGGCGATCACCTGCCCGCTTCTTGGCCAGCAGCATGTCCATCAGCTGCAGGGTCTCATCCCCCTCGGCCTCTGGCCCCATGGTGAGCTGCACCAGACGACGGGTGTTGGGATCCATGGTGGTTTCCCGCAGCTGTTTCGGGTTCATCTCACCCAGCCCCTTGAATCGGGTCACCATCACCTTGCCCTTCTTCTTCTCGGCCTCGACCCGCTGCAGCACGCCGTTCTTCTCGTCCTCGTCGAGGGCGTAGTAGACCTCTTTACCGATATCGATCCGGTAGAGGGGCGGCATGGCGACATAGACGTGGCCCTTGTTGACCAGGGTGCGGAAGTGCCTCACAAACAGGGCGCAGAGCAGGGTGGCGATGTGCAGACCGTCCGAGTCCGCATCCGCGAGGATGCACACCTTGCCGTAGCGCAAGCCGCTGAGATCCTCGGAGTCGGGATCGAGCCCGATGGCCACCGAGATATCGTGCACTTCCTGCGAGGCGAGCACCTGACCGGCCTCCACTTCCCAGGTATTCAGGATCTTGCCGCGCAGCGGCATGATGGCCTGAAACTCGCGATCCCGCGCCTGCTTGGCGCTGCCGCCCGCGGAGTCACCCTCCACCAGGAACAGCTCACCCTGCATGGGGTCGGCGCAGTTACAGTCGGTCAGCTTGCCGGGCAGCGCCGGGCCCTGGGTAATCTTCTTGCGCACCACTGTCTTGGCGGCGCGCATCCGGCGCTGGGCGCTACTGATGCAGATCTCGGCGATCTGCTCCGCCAGCTCGGTGTTGCTGTTCAAGTAAAGGCTGAAGGCATCCTTCACCACGCCGGAGACGAACGCCGAGCTCTGACGGGAGGAGAGGCGCTCCTTGGTCTGACCGGCGAACTGCGGATCCTGCATCTTGATGGAGAGGATGTAGGCGCAGCGATCCCAGATATCTTCCGGGGTCAGCTTGACCCCGCGCGGCAGCAGGTTGCGGAACTCGCAGAACTCGCGCATGGCGTCGAGCAGGCCCTGACGCAGACCGTTGACGTGAGTACCGCCCTGCGCGGTGGGGATCAGGTTCACATAGGATTCGGCGAGGCATTCGCCCCCTTCCGGCAGCCAGCAGAGCGCCCAGTCCACGGCGGACTGTTCGGTGCTGAAGGCGCCGATAAAGGGCTGCTCCGGCAGGCAGGTGAACTGCTTGACCGCATCGACCAGATAATCCTTGAGGCCATCTTCGTAGCACCACTCCAGCTTGATGCCGGTGTTCTTGTCGAGGAACTTGATGGTGAGGCCGGGGCAGAGTACCGCTTTCGCTTTCAGCAGGTGCTCCAGCTTGGTGACCGAGAAGCGGGGCGAGTCGAAGTAGCTCGCCTGCGGCCAGAAGCGCACCCGGGTACCGGTGTTGCGGCGGCCACAGGTGCCGGTGATGGTCAGCTCCTGCACCTTCTCGCCACGCTCGAAGGCGATGTCATAGACCTGGCCGTCGCGACGCACCGTCACCTCGACCCGATCGGAGAGGGCGTTCACCACCGAAATACCCACCCCGTGCAGACCGCCGGAGAACTGGTAGTTCTTGTTGGAGAATTTGCCGCCCGCGTGCAGCTTGCAGAGGATTAGCTCCACACCGCACACCCCTTCCTCCGGGTGGATATCGACCGGCATGCCGCGGCCGTCATCGATCACCTCGAGGGACTGGTCTTCATACAGGGTCACCTCCAGGGTACGGGCGTGACCCGCCAGCGCTTCGTCGACACTGTTGTCGATGACCTCCTGGCCGAGGTGATTAGGCCGGGTGGTGTCGGTGTACATGCCGGGGCGACGACGCACCGGTTCAAGGCCATTGAGGACCTCAATGGCATCCGCATTATATTGAGTGGACATGGAGGGCCTTGCGAATTGACGTTTGGGGAGAATCTTACTCGTTGGGAGGGTGTTGGACAAACCCGACGGCGGGAAAGGGTGATCCAGAGGGGGGCTGACCGCCCCCGAGTGGCCAATCAGGTTGCACCTGACTCCACCGGCAGCGCCTGCTGCAGCTGGGAGAGCGAACTGTGCAGCCGCCACACCATGCCCGCCAGCTCCCGCGCAGCGCTGTCGTTGTGGTCGGCCAGCCGCTGGCTGATGCGGGCCAGCTCCGCCAGCGTCTTGTCGAGGGAGGCGTGCTGCACACCGCCCTCGGTGAGGATCCCCTTCAAACTGCGGATACAGTTGTCCCGCACCAGATAGAGGGGCTGCTCGTCGCCCCGCCACTGGCGCAGCTGCCAGACGATATGGCTGCAGTTGAGCAGCACCACGCCCCAGCGCAGCACCCAGAGCCGGGCGGTCTGATCCTGACTCAGGCTGAGCTGGCTGATGCAGTGGTAGATACGCGACTCAAACTGGCTCTCGCTCTGCTGCGGCCGGGGCTCCAGCTGATCGATAAAATGGCGGCGCAGGGAGCGAATGATGCGACGACTCTTGCGCCGATCGGAGCTTGGTCGCAGCAACTGGAACGCCAGCCCGGCCACCATCACCCCCAGCACCTGACCGATGCTGCCGTTGATGAACTGCTGGTAGTCGTAGCTCGGCGGATTGGTGATGGCGAGAAAGGAGCCGAGCAGCACGATCATCTGGCCCCAGAGACCCGCCTGCCGTACCTGCTGCTGTTTGCAAAGCTGCATGGTGAGCAGCGCTGGAAAGAGCAAGATGCAGAAGATCCAGAAGTCGTCGATGCGGATCATCAGGCCAAACTTGACCGCAAAGCAGATGAGGCTCAGCAGCAGGATCGCTTTGAGCATGGTGTTGGCCCCCTGCGCCGGGGCCGGGGTCGCCGAGTAGAGCACGCAGCAGATGGCGATCATGGTGAGTGCCGAGCTGCCCGCATCCCACTGACTGTTAATCCAGAAGGTGCAACCAAGCAATACGCAGAGGAAGGTACGCCCACCGTTGTAGGCAGCCTCCAGCGTGTCGGTATGGCTGGTGAGGGAGGTGTGATGGCGCGGCGCCGGCCACTCCTGATCGTCATAGCGGGTCAACCGGTCAAGCCAGCGCTGGCACTCCAGATAGCTCCAGCAGAAGTGGCGCAACCGCAGCAAAAAGGTGCGCAGCCGATAATCATGCTCGCTGGTCGGCATCAGGGGCGCCAGCAACCTCGCAACCCGATACTTGTCGCACTCCGGCTTGCCGAGCTCGCAGATCAGGGTGGCGAGCAGCGCCTGAATACCCGCCGGTTGCTCCGGCCAGTTGTGCAGCATCCGCCGCTGGCTGGAGATCAGACTGATAAGCCGCAGTTGGCGGTGCAGCAGGAAGTTGAGCAGCTTGTTCTGGCGGCGCAGCCGGTGGTGACTCCAGACCGCCTGAATGCGCAGCACATTCATGGTGAGGATCTGGCCGATCAGCCCCTCGTGGGCGCTGCGCACATCGGGATTGGCCTCCCCCAACCAGAGCAGCTGGGCATGCTCCAGCAAGCGGGTCTGGCTCTTGCGCAGGGACTGGAGCAGGGTCTCGCTGTCGGAGGTGCTGGGCAGGATCATCATCATCAGACCGCCGCAGAGGATGCCGATGATCACCTCGCTCACCCGCGCCTGGGCGATGTCGAAGATGTGTTGCGGGTCGGTCACGTTGACACTGGAGAAAGCGATGATAGCGGCGGTGTAGCCACCGAGGGCAAACGCGTAGGAGACGTTGTTCTGGTAGTGGTTGGAGATGTAGGTGCACAGGCCCAGCCAGAGGGCGATGAGGAAGCTGAACAGCCAGGGATCGCTGATGCCAAGACCGGTGATCACCACCGCTGCCATCGCCCCCATCAGGCTGCCAACCACCCGCCCCAGACTCTTGCTGATCACCCCGCCCACGGTGGGAAAACTCACCACCGCAGCCGAGCTCATAGCCCAGTAGGGGGAGTCGAGCTGCAGCACGAAGGCCAGCCAGAGCGACAGGCACATTGCCAGGGCATTGCGCAGGGCATAACGCCACTGCCCCCCTGTCGCCTTCCCCCAGGGGGTGCGCAGCCAGAACGACTCGCTCACCCTACTCGCCAATGGTGATGGTGCAGGTGGTGCCGGCGATCAGCGTCACGTCCGCCGGTACATCCAGCAGCTTGATCCGTACCGGCACCCGCTGGGCCAGCCGCACCCAGGGCACGTTGGGTTTGACGTCGATCAGCAGGCCGTTGCCGCCATCGACGCTCTGATCGTGGATGGCGCGCCCTATGCTCTCCACCTCGCCGCGCAACCGCTGTTCACCGCTGTAGAGCACCACTTCAGCCGGTTTGCCCGGTGCTATGTGGCCGAGCTTGGTCTCTTCAAAGTACCCCTGCACATAGAAGGAGTGAGTATCCACCAGCGCCACCAGCGGCACACCGGCGCTGGCATAGTTGCCGACCCGGGTCTGCAGGTTGGTGATGTAGCCATCGCTCGCGGCATGCACCCGGGTCTTGGCCAGCGACCACTCCGCCTTCTCCAGATTGGCCTGCGCCACCTGATAGGCTGCCTGCATCGCCTGGACATTGAGGCGCGCTTCATCCATCGTCTCGGCTGAGATGACGCTGCTCGACAGGCCGCTGCGGCGGTTCGCCTCGTGCTCGGCCTTGTCGAGATCCGATTTCGCCTTGGCCAGCGCCGCCCGGGCATTATCGAGGGCAATCCGGTAGGGCTCGGGGTCGAGCGTAAAGATTTCCTTCCCCGCCTTGACCAGCTGGTTGTCCTTCACCGCTATCTTGATGATCTTGCCCGACACCTCGGGGGTAATGCTGACCAGCTCGGCGCGCACCTTGCCATCCCGGGTCCAGGGCCCCTGCATGTAGTAGTTCCACAGCCACCAGCCCGCCGCCAGCGCCAGCGCACAGACCAGCAGGGTGGAGAAGTATTTGAGGGTCGCGAGAGGTGATTTAGCCATGTAACAGCATCCAGAGAGCGCCGCTGACGGCGAGGATAAAGAGGGAGAGATCCATCAGCAAGGGGTGCCAGACATCCCCGCCATAGAGCCAGTCGCGCAGCAGATGGTGCACCGGCAACCAGCAGAGCAGGCCAAGCAGCACCGCTTTGAACAGCGGCGGAAAGTAGAGAGAGGCACCCAGTACCAGATCCGGCAGCGCAGAAGGAGTTGTCACAAACGTGCTCCCTGTTGGCAGTGAAGTTCAGAAGAGTTCGGCCATCCCCTGCCCCGGGCGAGGCAAAGTAAACAGGCCGCTAAAGATTAACACTGCCCCGCAGGGCGCAACAGAAACATATGAGCCCCTTTCGTTTAGGCCTGTCGATCCGCTGGGTGATGCACACCATCGCGCGTCGGCATCTCCCCCAGCGCAAACGGGTTCACGTCCTCAGATGTCAATCAAACAGGGTATCGCGCCGCCCCTGCAAAAGATGGTCGTACAGGGTACGCAACTGGGAGGCCACCACCCGATGGCGGGAGAGCGGGGGCAAATCGTCTATGGGGAAGTACCCCGCCCCTTTGGTTTCATCGGTTTCGCCCAGCAGCTGGCCGCCAGTCACCTTGCACAGAAAGAAAGCCTTGTGGGCGTGGGGCAGCCGGGGCGGATGGGGGTGTTTGAGCTTGTCGAACAGGGCCAGCAGTTGCACCGCACGGCACTCAAGGCCGGTTTCCTCCACCACTTCACGCACCACGGCATCCGCCAGCGAGTCACCGATATCGCACCAGCCACCGGGCAGAGTCCAGCAGTCGTCGCTGCGCTCCTGTACCAGCAGGATATGGCCCGCATCGTTCTGAATGAAGGCCCGCACGTCGAGCTTGGGGGTGGGATAACCGCGATCGAGGGCAATCCAGTCGCTAATGGCTTCCGGCGCCAGCTCGCTCTGGCTGGCGATAAGGGTCACTGTAGCCGCTCGCAGCGCCTCGAAACGGCCGATATCGAAGGGGTCTTTGGAGTAGGTGAGGCCCGCTTGCGCCGTGGCCAGTACCTGTTCCAGATAAGCGGCCAACGGCGGTTGCATGATTAAAGCCCGAGGAAACGGATAATCTGGGCGGGGTAGCGCTCGAACGCCACAAAGGCGTGGTTGCCGCCGCACTCCAGCGAGAGGCGGGCAAAGCGGTATTCATCCAGCGCTTTGCGATAGTCGAGCACCTCATCCCCCTGCTGTTGCAGGATCCAGAGTCGCTCCGGCGCCGTCACCGGTACCGCCAGTGCACGCAGCTCATCCATATGTTCAGGCAACAGTTCGTACTGCTCACCCGTATAGGGATTGGTCTGGGGGCCGAGGTAGTCACAGAGCAGCTCGTGCGGGCGCACCGCAGGGTTGATCAGCGCGGCGCGGCAGCCGTACTGCTCGCTGACCCGGGTCGCCATAAAGCCGCCGAGGGAGCTGCCCACGGCGCCGAGCTTGAATTCACTACCATAGCGACTCTGCAGATCGGCAATGGTCTGCTCGATGGCCGCCCAGGCCGCCGCCGGGGTGTTGGGCTGGGCCGGGATCACCACCTCGATATCGGGTCTGTGCTCTGCCACCCAGGCAGCCATCTGCTGCGCCTTGGCGGAGCCCGGTGAGGAGTTGAAACCGTGCAGATAAAGGAGAACCGATTTCATGGAATGCTCTCCTCAATAACCGGTAGCGTTGGGGTCAGGCACAAACTGCCCCACCGGCAGGCGCCACACCTCGCTGGCCACCCGCCCATCCGGATAGAGGGTCAGATAGCGCCAGCCCGGGCCGGATTCATCCAGCGCAAAGCCGTCGGACAGCGGTTTGAACTGGATGCAAGTCGATGGGCTGGCAATCAGCCGCACCCCGCGGTGCACCTCGTCAAACTCCTGATGAACGTGGCCGAACAGGATGGTCTTCTGCTGCGGATGACGGGCCAGCACGGCGAACAGGTCATCGGCATTCTTGAGATTGTGCTGATCCAGCCAGGCACAGCCCACCGGCACCGCCTGATGGTGCAGGGTGATAAGAGCGTGGCGATCAGGATATTGACGCAGGGCACGGTCGAGGGCGGCCAGCTGGTGATCGCCAATCATGCCGTGGGGTTTGCCGCGCACCTGGGTGTCGAGCAGGATCACCTGCCAGTGGTCGCCCACCAGCTGCTTGGATTCGCTGATCCCGGCGGCATGGAGATATTCGGTCATCAGCGGGCTGTCATCGTGATTGCCGGGCAGCCAGTAGATGGGGCGACCCAGTGGCGCCATCATGGAGGCGAAACGCTGATAGGATTCCGGGCTGTGATCCTGCGACAGATCGCCGGTCGCCAGAATCACCTCATAGGGGTGTTCATTGGCCTGCACCTGTTCCAGCACGGCGGCCAGACTCTCTGCGGTACGCACAGCCAACAGCCGCCCTTCGGCACTCGCGAAGAGGTGGGTGTCGGTAATTTGCAACAGGCGCACACTGCCGTCCTGCGCCTGGGGGAGCTCTGTTTCCAAAATCACGCTTCTTTTTATTTGTTCAACTGGAGATATTGATCGGGCTGGTACCATGTCTGAGACAAAATTTTAGCCATTCGGCCAGAAACAGATCTACCTGCTCCTTTTCATCCCGCTGGTGCATCTTTTTATTGGGATAATCATAACGTGGTTGCAAACGGGAAATCTGTTGCGCTGCACACACTTCCGCCATCCGCACGTCATGATACAAACGAATCTCGATTTGAGCCTGCAGATATTCGGGTAATTCGGGGTTGTGCTGACTCAGGATCACCTGATTGGTGAAGCGACTCTCGCCAATGATGGTGAGCTGGAATTGCAGATCGTTGCCGACCCGATAGCGGCGCTCGGCGCCGACTTCCCCATCAGGCGGCAGCAGTTTCATCAATGCCATGTAGTTGACCTCGCAGGTACGCTGCAAGGACATCAGGTCAGGCACATAGCGCCTGCTCTGTTGCAAGGTCAGCGCCACCTCAGCGATCCGCCAGCCAGCGGGCACGCAGCTCGCCATGGTTGAGGGCCAGCCACTGCAGGGCGATGACCGAGGCCGCATTGTCGATGCGTCCCTCTTTGAGCCAGGCATAGGCCTGCTCGCGGCTCACCACGTGCACCCGGATATCCTCGCCCTCATCCGCCAGACCGTGCAGGCCGCTCGCCTTGCTGGCATCCACCTCGCCCACAAAGACCTCGATCCGCTCAGTGCTGCCGCCCGGGCTCACCAGATAGCTGATGGCATGCTCGCAGCGGGCCACCTCGATCCCGGCCTCTTCCACCGCTTCGCGGCGCACCACCGCCTCGGCGGTCTCACCTTCGTCGATAATGCCAGCCACCAGCTCCAGCAGCCAGGGGGTCGGACTGGTCTCCATGGCGCCGATACGGAACTGCTCCACCAGCACTATCTGGTCGCGCACCGGATCATAGGGCAGCAGCACGGCAGCATGGCCCCGCTCGAACAGCTCGCGCACGATGGGCTGGTTCCAGCCGCCTGCAAATAACCGATGCTGCAGACGATAGACATTCACCTTGAAGAAGCCGTTATATCCAGCTGATTTTTCGATGATTTTCACATCATCAGCGGCGTAATGCCGATCTTGCGGCAAAGGTTGCTGCGACATCCGGGGCTCCCGTCAGCTTGACTTGTATCAGTTTGACCATAAAATCCGAGGAACATGAATGAACGTTCATTCACTCGGCGTGCCATGGTAATGAGGGGTGGATTTTAGCAGCCACAGACCATTTGGCTAGGCGCGCGGGGAGAAAACTGCGTCCGGTTCTTGACGTTCCCGTCACCGGACCTGAGACTCTTAGCATTAAATTTTGCTTATAGTAGAGTGATTAAGCTGCAATCAAGCTTGGTCGGTGACAATATTTGCCCTCTCCAGCAACCAGTTTGGGTTACTACATAAGGTTAAAACGATCTATGAAAAGAACACTTTTGTCCGTCATGGTGTTGCTGGGCGTCAGTGCCGGTGCCCATGCCGAAAACCTGCTCGACATCTACCAGCAAGCCCAGATCAAAGACCCGCAGTTGCTGCAGTCCAAAGCCGTTCGCGACCAGGCCTTCGAGAAGATCAACGAATCCCGTGCTCCTCTGCTGCCCCAGATCGATCTGGGTGCCGGGCTCAATTATCTGCAAAACAAGAACGATACCCAGAGCAATACCAACGCCAAGGGCGAGGTGACGCTGTCGCAATCCCTCTATCGTCGCAGTAACTGGGTCAATCTGGATATCAGCGAGAAGCAGGCCACTCAGTCAGATGTCGCCTACAACCTCGAGATCCAGAACCTGATGGTGCGCACCGCCAAAGCCTACTTTGATGTGCTCAAGGCGATGGATACCCTGGAGTTCGTCCGTGCCAACAAGGTTGCCGTAGAGCGTCAGCTGGAGCAAACCCAGCAGCGTTTCGAAGTGGGCCTGACCGCCATCACCGACGTCCATGAAGCCGAAGCCTCCCGTGACCAGGCGCTGGCTGACGAGATCAATGCAGAAAACTCGCTGGACAACAGCTACGAGACCCTGCGCGAGCTGACCGGTATCGATCACCGCAATCTGGACGTGCTGAACACCGATCGTTTCAGCCCGCAGAAGACCGCCTTCGGCTCCGACAAGTGGCTGGAGCTGGCGCTGGACAAGAACCTGCAACTGCACAGTGCCCGCATCAGCAAGGATATTGCCAAGGAGCAGATCGATCTGGCCAAAACCGGCCATGAGCCGACTCTGGATCTGGGTGCCGGACTGCAAACCAGCAATACCGATTACAAGCTGGATAGTATTCAGAGCGGCGGCAATGACAATCAGGCCAATATCGGTCTGACCTTCAAGCTGCCCATCTACAGCGGTGGCGCCACCAGCTCCAAGGTGAAGCAGGCTCAGTACAACTACGTGGCGGCCAGCGAACTGCTTGAGAAGAACTTCCGCTCGGTGCAGAGCACGGTGCGCTCTTCCTACAACAACGTCAACGCCAGCATCGGCTCGGTACGTGCCTACAGCCAGTCTGTGGTCTCCGCCGACAGCGCCCTGAAAGCGACCGAAGCCGGTTACGAAGTGGGTACCCGTACCATAGTCGACGTGCTGGATTCCACTCGCAAGCTGTACGAGGCCAAGCAGAAGCTCTCCGAAGCCCGTTACAACTACATCCTCAATATCCTGAGCCTGAAACAGGCTGCCGGTATTCTGGAAGCACAGGATCTGGTGGAAGTGAACCAGGGCCTGATGCCCGCCACGGCAAAAGCCAAAGGCTGATAGCCGCTATCGGACATGAAAAAGGCGACCGCAAGGTCGCCTTTTTGTTATCCGGATTTCTGTCGGCTTGCAGCCGCCGATAGTGAGCCCCGCGCAGATTGCGGGGCCCGCAGAACGTTAGCCGCGCTCGCGGATCGTCTTGATGATGTCGGTGGTGGAGCAACCATCCTCGAAGTTGAGAACGCGCACCTCGCCGCCATTGGCAGTCACCTCGGCGTAACCGGCGATATCTTCCGGCTTGTAGTCGCCGCCTTTGACCAGCAGATCCGGCAGGATCTCGGCAATCAGGCGCTGCGGGGTATCTTCACCAAACGGCACAACCCAATCCACCGCGCCAAGCGCAGCCAGCACCGCCATGCGGCGCTCGGTCGGGTTGACCGGACGACCCGGCCCTTTCAGACGGCGAACCGATTCGTCGGTATTGACCGCCACGATCAGGCGATCCCCCAGCTTGCCGGCGTTGGCCAGATAGGAGACGTGACCGGCATGCAGGATGTCGAAGCAACCGTTGGTCATCACTACCTTCTCGCCGCGCAGACGGGCGGCACGAACCGCCACTTTCAGCTGGGCTTCGGACATGACGCCGAAGCCTGTCTCCTGCTCGGTGTAGAGGGCATTGGCCAGCTCGACCGGGCTGACGGTAGAGGTACCCAGCTTGCCGACCACGATACCGGCAGCGGTATTGGCCAGCGCACAGGCTTCGTCCAGGCTCTTGCCTGCCGCCAGCGAGGTGGCCAGGGTAGAGATCACGGTATCACCGGCACCGGTCACATCATAAACCTCGTGGGCCTGAGCCGGCAGATGCAGCTCCGGCTGACCTTCGCGAATGAGGGTCATGCCGTTCTCGGAACGGGTGACCAGCAGGGCATCCAGCTCGAAGCGTTTGACCAGATCCAACCCCTTGGCGACCAGCTCCTCTTCGCTCTTCACCTTGCCCACCACGGCCTCGAACTCGGACATGTTGGGGGTCAGCAGAGTGGCACCGCGGTACTTCTCGAAGTCGGTCCCCTTGGGGTCGACCAGAACCGGAATACCGGCGGCACGGGCGCGCTGGATCATGCCTGGCACGTCGTTGAGAGCACCCTTGCCGTAGTCGGAGAGGATCATCACGTCGCTATTCGGCAGCGCCTGCTCGACCTTGCTCATCAGCAGGGTGGCATCGACGGAGTGGAAGGGCTCTTCAAAGTCCAGACGCAGCAGTTGCTGGTTGCGTGACAGCACCCGCAGCTTGGTGATAGTCGGGAAGTCGGCCAGACGAACGAAATCACAGGCCACCTTGACGCCAGCCATCTGGCCAGCCAAAGCATCGGCAGCCTCGTCCTGACCGGTCAGGCCAAGCAGCACGGCATGAGCGCCAAGGGCGGCGGAGTTGAGGGCCACGTTGGCCGCGCCACCGGGGCGTTCCTCAATGTGTTCAACCTTGACCACGGGCACCGGTGCCTCGGGCGAGATCCGGCCGGTGGGGCCATGCCAATAACGGTCCAACATGACATCGCCAACGACCAGGACGCGGGCTTTTTCAAACTCGGGCAGGGTGATCTTCATCTGTATCGACTCTCAAAACCTGAAAAATCAGCGGGCGATTTTATCACACTCTTTTATCCGGTGTAGAAAAAGCCGACCGCAGTTGCCGCCGCTGTCACGCTAACCGGACGCAGGCTACCCCTCTGACCAGCACACAGCCATTCGCCCCCGCCCCCCCTTTTCGGCTAGAATCCCCCGATTGTGTTT
>NZ_QAJD01000084.1:17935-18349 GCF_003061465.1 Aeromonas sp. HMWF017 | reverse complement strand
GCTCGGCAGGCTTGGCGATCACGGTGTTGCCGGTGGCCAGCGCAGCAGAAATTTGGCCGAGGAAAATCGCCAGCGGGAAGTTCCACGGGCCGATGCAGACAAACACCCCGCGCCCCTGCAGGAACAGCTCGTTCTGCTCGCCGGTGTAGCCAGGCAACAGGGTCGCCTGCCCCATCAGGCTGCGGGCCTGCACCGCGTAGTAGCGGCAGAAATCGACCGCTTCACGCACCTCGTCGATGCCATCTTGCAGCAGCTTGCCCGCCTCGCGGGTACAGAGGGAGACAAACTGCTCGCGGTTCGCTTCCAGCAGGTCCGCCAGCTTCTCCAGCGCCGCGGCCCGCTCGCTCACCGGGGTTTCACGCCAGCGCGGGAAGGCGGCGTGGGCGGATGCCAAGGCCTGCTCCACCGCCTGCT
>NZ_QAJD01000084.1:5320-17925 GCF_003061465.1 Aeromonas sp. HMWF017 | reverse complement strand
CTTGCCGACGGTGAGGCTCACATCCTGCGGGCTCAGCACGGTGCGGGCTTCGCTGCGCTTGAGGGTCTCGCCATCGACGATGGGGCCCGCCAGCCACTGCTTGCTCTCCAGCTCTTTCAATCGGGCGAAGAAGGGGCGCTGGATGGAGAGGATGTTCATATTGACGCCGCTGGAGTTCTTGCGGTCGGTGAAGAGGTTCACCGGCTGCGGAATGCGGTCGTTGGCAAAGCCGGAGTAGCGCTTGAGGGTGCGCAGCGGGTGCTCGGCCAGCGAGTCCACCGGGGTATTGGGATCCACCAGCTTGTGAACGAAGGAGGTGTTGGCCCCGTTCTCCAGCAGGCGGCGCACCAGATAGGGCAGCAGATCCTTGTGGGCGCCGACCGGCGCATAGATGCGGCAGTGCAGACCGGGATTGTCGTTCAGCACGGCGTTGTGCAGCTCCTCCCCCATGCCGTGCAGACGCTGGAACTCGAACTGGCGATCACCGGCCATCTCCAGAATGCTGACCACGGTATTGGCGTTGTGGGTGGCGAACTGGGGAGCGATAAAGCCGCGAGTCGGCTCGCTCAGCAGGTAGCGGGCGCAGGCGAGGTAGGAGATATCGGTGCCCGCCTTGCGGGTAAACAGCGGGTAGCCGGGCAGGCCCGCCTGCTGGGCATATTTCAGTTCGCTGTCCCAGTAGGCGCCTTTTACCAGTCGCACCGGAATGAGGTCACCCTGCTCGCGGGCCAGCGCGGTGAGCCAGCAGAGTACCGGCAGCGCGCGCTTGGAGTAAGCCTGCACCACCATGCCGAGCTTGCCCCAGCCACGGTTGGCCTCGGAGCGATAGAGCTGTTCGAACAGGTCCAAGGAGAGCTCGAGGCGGTCCATCTCCTCGGCATCGATGCTGATGGCCACATCCTTGTTGCGGGCCAGCCGCACCAGCCCCACCAGCCGCTCGCACATTTCGCCGAGCACCCGCTCGCGGTTGGCTACGTCATAGCGCGGATGGAGCGCCGAGAGCTTGATGGAGATGGAGGGGGCCGGGCCGCCGTCGCTGATCCGCTCGTTGCCCACCGCCTCGATGGCGTTGCGGTAATCGGTCAGATACTTGTCGGCATCCTGCATGGTCAGCGCCGACTCGCCCAGCATGTCGTAGGTGTGGGTGTAGCCCAGCTCGCGGGATTTGCGGCTCGCCTTGAGCGCCTCTTTCATGTCACGCCCCAGTACGAACTGCTTGCCCATGATCTTCATGGCGGCATACATGGCAGAGCGCACCACCGGCTCCCCCAGCTTGTTGACCATACGCCCCAGCAGGTTGGCCGGGTTGCCGTCCAACTTCTTGTCGAGCTTGATGATCTTGCCGGTCAGCATCAGCCCCCAGGTGGAGGCGTTGACCAGAGTAGAGTCGCTCTTGCGGAAATGAGATGACCAGTTGGCGCCGGAGAGCTTGTCCTTGATCAGGGCGTCAGCGGTCTCGGCATCGGGAATGCGCAGCAGCGCCTCGGCCAGACACATCAGGATAATCCCCTCCTGAGTATCCAGGCTGTACTCCTGCAGGAAGGCGTCGATACCGTCACCGGAGCCGCTCTCCTTGCGCACCTTGGTCACCAAAGTACGGGCACGCTGGGTCACCTGCTCCAGCGAGGCGCCATCCCCCGGCAGCATGGCCGACAGTTCGGCCAGATAGGCATTTTCATCCACCACATAGTTCTGGGTGATGGCTTCGCGCAGGGCGGCCAGATCGGAGGGGATATAGTCAGCGGCAAGCACTTGTGTAGCTTTGAACATATGGGGTCTTCCTGTACGCCCTAGGGCTGATATCGACAAAGGCGGACGCGCCGCCGAAACGCCGATAATGTATACAATGTTGCACCCTATATGAAATGAATTTGTTGCCACTCTTTAACAAAGATCGCTCATTCCCCCCATGAATTCCCTTTTGAAGCTAATACGCCAGCAAGCGTGAGGGTCATCTGACTTCATTTTGTATACGATCTGCCACCGCCTCTCTATCGCAAAGCAGTCACGCATTCCGCCCAATAACGGATGTCCCCAATGCGCCCAAAAAAGAAGGGCCGCCACGGCGACCCTTCTCAGCAATTCATTCAGCCAGATGCTGTCAGTTCATCCAGCGATCGCCACGGCTGCGACGACGAGGCAGCATGGGCAACAGGATGCCAAGCAGGATCCCCGCCCCCACCATGGCACCACCACGGATAAACCAGTCCATCTGCATGTCGTGCTCCTGGTTGTCGTAGCTCTGGGTCAGGGCATCATTCTGCTCTTTGAGATTGCTCATCTCCTCACCCTGACTGACCAGCTGGGCCTTGAGGGCGGCGATCTCCTTGCTCTGGGCAGCGATCTGACCATCCTTCTCGGTGAAGCGTTTCTCGTTGTCACCGTTAAGGTTCTGCAGGCGATCTTTAAGTTCATCACGTTCTTTTTCCACCTGGGGCAGACGCTCGCGCAGGCTGATCTGGCTCTGCAGTTCGCTGTTCTTGATCCACCCCTCGCGGCCACGACCGTCCACCACCTGGGTGAAACCGGCCTCGCTGTTCACCGCCTTTACCTCCAGCGGTTCACCAGCCTTGACGCTGCCAAGGATCCGGTACTGGGTACCCGGGCCATTGTGGATATAGGTAAAGATGTTGTCTGAAACATAACGGGTATCGGCCAGTGCCTGTTGGGCACACAAGCAGATCAAAATCCCGAGAAGGGCGCGCATGGTCGATCGGTTCTCTTTTTCAGGTTTGGACAAGAGGTTGAATGTTAAGCCGCCAGCAGGTTAAAGGACAAGCAAAGAAAAAGCACCTCCCCAGGGATAATACGCGCAGAGTTGCGAGTCACCTCGCAACTTGCCCGTCTGCGGCCTCACTTGTTTTTCAGCTCCTGCACCTCGCTGCGCAGGGCGCGGATCTCCCGCAGCAGCTCCTCTTGCTGGTTGTTGTAGTGATGGCGCCACTTGTCGGTCTCGCCATCCCCCTTGTTGGGCTGCAAAAACAGGCTGGCCATGAAACCGCTGATGGCACCGAACAGACCGACCCCGAACAGGATCAGCAGGCTGGCGACAAACCGCCCCTCCTCGGTCTTGGGCACCAGATCGCCATAACCCACTGTCGAGAGGGTCACCAGCGTCCACCAGAACGCGTCATAGGGTGTCTCAATCTGGCTGCCGGGCTGGCCTGACTCAATCCAGTACATGACGCCGGAGCCCACCCCCAGCAGCAGGAAGAAGAGGAACAGGATGCCGGAGAGGGTGGTCTCGTTGCGCTCGCGACGGAACATGGCCCAGAGATCCGGGTGCTCCTTGAACAGCTGATAGACCCGCCACAACTGGATCAACCGCGCCCAGCGCAACTGCTCCGCCATCGGCAGGCTACCCGGCAGATAGATCCAGTTGGCCTTGAAATAGGCCTTGCGATCGGAGGCCCGGATCCAGCCATAAGCAAAGTGCGCGAGGAAGAAGTAGCAGATCAGACTGTCGAGGTCATAGAAGAGCTGCAGAGTCTGTGGTGTCAGGCTCTCATGGCCCCACCAGCGGGCCGTCACCAGCACAACCGAGATAATCGACAGAAATGCCATCAGCAGATCCATCGCCCGCAGATGAGTTAAGTGATGTCGCATACATTTTCCAACTTTAAGCACAGTGCAAATTAATAAAAGAGAAGATAATGCCGATAGTCCTGATGGCAAAGGAAAAAACGGCTTTTAAAAGGAGAATGACAATGCAGCTGAACCTGCTGGAGAAAAGAATGAGCAACATCCGGTTGGTACCCAAAGTGGTGCTGCTGATGGTGTTCAGTACCCTCCTGCTACTGACAAAACTCTGGTTTGACGCCAACAATCTGGAAGCGACCCTGCTCAGCGAAGGGCTCGATCCCGCCAAGGCGGATGCGATCTCCAATCGCCTGCTCTGGACCGGTCTGATGGAGACCGCCATCATGGGGCTGCTGTTCGTGATCCTGCTGCTCACCGGCTCCCGCCTGATGGTCAAGCAGGTGCACTATCTGGTGGGCCTGCTGGAACGCTTCGCCAAGCGGGACCTCAGCCACAAGGTACTGCTCAAGTCTCGTGACGAATTCGGTGACATCGCCAAGGCGGTCTCCCACTCGCAGGAGAATCTCAAAGAGGTGTTTGGCAACCAGCGCGCCGCCTGCAAGGAGCTCAACGACATCGCCTCCCAGGTGACCCTTTGCATGGAAGAGGCCAACGAAGCGATCAACGAAGAGTTCACCCAGATCGAACAGCTGGCCAGCGCCATGAGCCAGATGGTCGGCGCCATTCGCGAAGTGGCCGCCCATGCGGATCAGGCCTCTCACGCCACCGCCGAAACCAGCCAGCTGGCGGAAGAGGGGAGCCGCTGCGTCGCCGATACCGTCAGCACCATCGACACCCTCTCCGGCAACATCCAGCGTTCCGCCACCGTGGTCAACGAGGTGGAGCAGGGGGTCGAGCGCATTGGCTCTGTGGTCGACACCATTCGCGGCATCTCGGAACAGACCAACCTGCTGGCACTTAACGCCGCCATCGAAGCGGCTCGCGCCGGTGAAGCGGGTCGTGGCTTTGCCGTGGTGGCCTCCGAAGTGCGTGAACTGGCCAACCGGGCTCAGGCCGCCACCGTCGAGATCCAGAAGATGATCGAACAGCTGCAGGGCAATGCCCATCAGGCTGGCGAGCTGATGGCCCAAAGCGTACAGCAGGCCGACAAGGGGGTGGAACAGGTGACCCAGGCCGGTACCCAGCTCGCCACCATAGTGCAGCGGGTACAGGGTGTCGCCGACATGAACCGCCACATCGCCGCCGCCTCCGAGCAACAGAGCTCGGTCGCCGAAGAGATGCGCGGTAATCTGGAGCAGGTCAAGCAGATCGCCGAAGGCTCCGTCGTGGTGCTGCGTGAACTGCAAGAGGCCTCCGAGCTGGTCGAGCAGCACAGCAAGGAGCTCGACAGCCAGATCCAGTCCTTCAAACTCGTCTGACTGTTTTCATGCCCCAATCCGGTTAGACTGGAAGGCCCCTTGAGGGGGCCTTTCTCATTTCCAGCGCACGGCAAGGAGCCAATATGCAGCAGAGTGCAACGCACCCACCACTCGAGCTCAGTGACGACAAGGGGCGGCTCGATGTGCCGCTTATCCACCGTTTTCTCTCCGAAGAGGCCTACTGGTGCCGCGGTATTCCCCACAGCACTGTGGTGCGGGCCATCAACCACTCCCTCTGCGTTGGCGGCTATGTCGACGGTCAGCAGGTTGCCTTCGCCAGGGTCATCACCGACAAGGCCACCTTTGGCTATCTGGCCGATGTCTTCGTGCTGCCTGAGTACCGCGGCCGGGGTTACAGCAAGGCACTGGTGGCAACCATTGTCGACCATCCCGAGTTGCAGGGATTACGGCGTCTCGCTCTCGCCACCTCTGATGCTCACGGCCTCTATGCCGGTTTTGGCTTTGCGCCCCCAGCAAGTCCAGACAGCCTGATGGAGATCTACAACCCTGCCATCTACCAGCGCACCTGATTGACTGGCGGTCAATAATTCCCACCGGATCATGCTTCTCGCCCCTGCGCTGTGACGCGGGGGCCTGACAGTGCTAGATTGGCAGCCACCATTTTGAACCAGCAGCGTTGTTAACCCCGTGTCGTTAACCCGCTGTCGTGAACCACAAGGACGGCAACCGTGGCCCAGCATTCTCCCTCTTTCTCTGCCCTCTCCCCCCTGCTGCAAGAACAGGCCGAGCGCCAATGGCAACGGCTGATCGAACTGGCCCCCGACTATGGCAACCAGCCCGAGCCCGTTCGCCAGCCCCTGCTGACCCTGCTCGGCCTCTCCGATTTTGTCGCCGACTCCCTCTTCAAACAGCCAGAGTTGCTGACCGAGCTGCTCGCCTCCGGGGATCTGGAGCGGGCCGAGCGCTGGCCCACCTACCAGAGTGACCTCACCGCCCTGCTGGCCGAGGTGAGTGATGAAGAGGCACTCAAGCGTATCCTGCGCCAGTTCCGCCGCAGCCGCATGCTGGTGATCGCCTGGCGCGAGCTGCTAGGCCACGCGGCGGTGGAAGAGAGCTTTATCCATCTCACCAGGCTGGCGGATGCCCTCATCTGCTCCGCCCGCGACTGGCTCTACGCCAAACAGTGCAGCGAGCTGGGCACCCCGATGGATGGCAATGGCAACCCGCAGCCGCTGCTGATCCTCGGCATGGGCAAGCTCGGCGGTGGCGAGCTCAACTTCTCCTCCGACATCGACCTTATCTTCACCTTCCCCGAGAACGGCTACACGGTTGGCGGACGGCGCGAGCTCGCCAACCAGCAGTTCTTCATCAAGCTGGGCCAGCGCATCATCAACGCCCTCCACCAGCCCACTCAGGATGGTCAGGTGTTCCGGGTCGATATGCGGCTGCGTCCCTTTGGCGATGCGGGGCCGCTGGCCATCTCCTTTGCCGCCATGGAGGATTACTACCAGCACCACGGCCGCAACTGGGAGCGCTACGCCATGGTCAAGGCGCGGGTACTGGGCCCCCAATGCGAGCACGCGGTGGAGCTGGCCGAGATGTTGCGCCCCTTCGTGTTTCGCCGCTATATCGACTTCGGCGTTATCGACGGCCTACGCCAGATGAAAGCGATGATCGCCGCCGAGGTGCGCCGCAAGGGACTGGAGGGCAACATCAAGCTGGGGGCTGGCGGTATTCGTGAAGTGGAGTTTATCGCCCAGGCGCTGCAGCTTATTCGCGGCGGTCGTGAACCGGCACTGCGGGTGCGCCACCTGCCCGAAGCTCTGGCCGCCATCGCCCAGTGCGGCGCCCTCGAATCCGCCCATTGCGATCGCTTGCTGACGGCCTATCGCTTCCTGCGCCGGGTCGAGAACATATTGCAGGAGATCGGCGATCAGCAGACCCAGACCCTGCCCACCGAGGAGCGGGATCGCCAGCGGCTGATCGCCGCCCTCGGTTTTGCTGACTGGGGCACCTTTATGGCTCATCTGGACGAGGAGATGGCCGCCGTCCATCAGGAGTTCGCCGCCGTGGTAGGGGAAGAAAAAGAGGCCCCCGTCCATCTGGAGCAGCTCTGGCTCGATCTGTGGCGCACCGAGCTCGACGCCGCCGAGCTGGAAAAACTGCTGACCGCGCAGGGGGTGGCCGAGCCAGCCCCGCTCTGCGCCGCACTGCTGCGTTTCAAGGAGGAGTACAAACGCCGTCAGGTAGGGCCGCAGGGGCGCATCGCGCTGGACTGGCTGATGCCTGAGCTACTGCGGCTGGTGGTGGCCAGCGAGCAACCCGCCCGCCTGTTCGAGCGGGTATGCGAGCTGCTGACCCGCATCTTCACCCGCAGCGCCTATCTGCAGCTGCTGGCGGAGAACCCGGGCGCCCTGCGTCAGCTGGTACGGCTGTGCGACGCCAGCCATCTGGTGAGCGAGCAGCTGGCCCGCTACCCCATCCTGCTGGACGAGCTGCTCGATCCCCAGCACCTCTACCACCCCACCCCGCTCGATCAATACAAGCCCCAACTGCGCCAGTTCCTGCTGCGCATCCCCGAAGAGGATGTGGAGCAGCAGATGGAGGCGCTGCGCCAGTTCAAGCAGGTGCAGCTGCTGCGTATCGTGGCGGCCGACATCGCCGGCGCCCTGCCGCTGATGAAGGTGAGCGACCACCTCACCTGGCTGGCGGAGGCGATCACCGAGGAGGTAGTCAATCAGGCCTGGGCCCAAATGAGCGAGCGCTACGGGGCGCCGCCCGAGGTGGCGGTGAGCGGCCAGCGCGGCTTTGCGGTGGTGGCCTACGGCAAGCTGGGCGGCATCGAGCTGGGTTACGGCTCGGATCTGGATCTGGTGTTCCTGCACGGCGGCGACCCCAACAGCTACACCGACGGGCGCAAGCCCATCGACAGCCGCCAGTTCTACCTGCGCCTCGCCCAGAGGATCCTGCACCTGTTCAGCACCCGCACCCCGTCCGGCATTCTCTACGAGATCGATATGCGGCTGCGCCCCTCCGGCGATTCGGGCCTGCTGGTCTCGTCGCTGTCGGCCTATGAGCAGTATCAGCAAAACGAAGCCTGGACCTGGGAGCATCAGGCGCTGGTGCGGGCCCGCCCCATCTATGGCGATGATGCGATCAAAGCCGAATTTGCGCGCATCCGCCGCGATGTGTTGGCCAAAGTGCGGGAGCTGCCGACCCTGGCCCGCGAGGTGCGCGAGATGCGCCACAAGATGCGGGATCACCTGCTCAAGGCGGGTGCCGGCGAGTTCGACCTCAAGCAGTCCCCCGGTGGCATGGTGGATATCGAGTTTATCGCCCAGTATCTGGTACTGGCCCACGCCTGCAGCGAACCCGATGCCCTCACCCGCTGGTCCGATAACGTGCGCATCTTCGACGAGTGCGTCATGGCGGGGGTATTGACGCTGGAGCAGGCGGAGGGGCTGAAACAGGCCTATCTGGAGATCCGCAACCTCGGCCATCGCCTCAACCTCTCGGAGATCTCCCGCAAGGTGAGCGATGATCAGCTACAGAACGAGCGCAGCCATGTGCTCGCCGTCTGGCAAACCCTGCTGGGGGAGTAATTCCCGCCAGCGGCAATGAAAAAGGGCCCGCCTGAATTGCTTCAGGCGGGCCCTTCTCTTATCAGTAAAACAGCATTCTTACGGTTGCTCAGCCGTGATCCATCACCGTCTCCACCAGCATGCTGTTGAAACGCTGATAGGTCTCTTCCTCAAGGCGCCCAGGATAGCTCAACACCCGTAGCGCATGACCTTGATAGTCAGGATGATAGGGCGGATGCACATGGGCATAATCGTTGAGACAAAAGCCCAGCCCCTGATAGAAGCGCAGACGGCGAATGGCAATCTCATCCTCTGGCGGATCGATCTCGAGAATGACGGTTTTACCCGCCTGTTCGCAAAATTCGGCCAGCAGGCGGCTGCCGTAGTTGCGGCCGCGCAGCGCCGGATTGATGGCCAGATGTTCGATATAGATCTGCTCGCCACACGCCCACCAGAAGATGAAACCGAGCAGCAGGCCGTCCTGATAAAAGATTTGGCAGTGATAGCGAGGATCCCGCATCTTCTGTGGCTGATGCTGTGACTGGCGCTGCTCGTAGCGGGGAAAACTCTCGCCATAGATCTGCCAGACCAGCGGCCACACCGGATGGTTTACCTCTCTAATCACTTCACTTTCAATCATCAGAACTACCTCTCATCTATTTTGCAGAACGTTCATCTATACATTAAAAGTTCTGCCACAGCATCCTCTGATGGAATGACAGCCAGGATCCCGGACTAGCGGGCGCCATCCGGTTGCGAAACAAACTGCAGCTGCCTGCCATCGGGCAGCTGCGCCAGTACGCTTTGAGCGGCCAGTTTGATCCCTGCCAGCTCGGTGGCTGGGCCGAAGTTGGCTATCAGTCGAGTGCCATCGGCAAATTCGCTCTGCTGCACCACACCTCTTTGGTCGAGCCAGCGAAAACCGGTGAGGGGTTGGTTGTAGAGCCGTTCATGCAGCGGACGAAAGAAGGCATCGAGCCCCTTGAGGTAGGGAATGCGCGTACCGGCACTATCCAGACTGAGATTGAGCAGGGGCGGCACGTTGTAGAGCTGCTGCAACAGCTCGGTGACCTGGCGGCTCTCCTTGAACTTGAGGCTGTCCATCGTCCAGTGGTGGGTGGTCACTATGCTGTCGTGAAAGACGCTCTGGAACAACGGCAACCGCAGCGCCGGATCGAAGTAGAGTCCCTGATACCCGGGCTTGAGGTGGCTCTGGCGAAAGAAGTAATCGGGCTGAAACTCGGGATGCCAGACCCCCAGATAGTAGGGGGAGCGCTTGTTGCGGCGCATATCGGGATCCTGCCAGCCAAAGCCGCTGGTCTGGGGGCCATGGGCAAAGGCCGCGGTGCGGTTGGCTACCGCCCCGCCCTCCTCGGAGCCCACCAGCACCCCTTGACTCTTGGCAATCCACGCCATCCCCGCCATCCGGTTCTGCGCATCCTGCGCCTGAGTGGTCGGCTTGGCCGGGTCAAAATCGTCAAACACCATGCCAGTCGCCGCCACATCGAGGAACCAGCTGTTGTAGTGGCTCGCCTGCTGCAACCAGGGCACACGCCGCTCCATCACCGGGCGCACGCAAGCCTGATTGGTGTAGACGCCGCTGTTTTGAAAACCGCTCTTGCGCCGTCCGCTCTCCTGCATGATGCCGCAGCGCAGGTAGATATCCTGCCCCATCTGGGCGGTGAGCCAGCTCTGCTGGCGATTCCCCTCCGGCAGCGCGGTATCGTAGGAGTCGTAAGGGGCGATGAGATAACCGGCCTCTTTGGCAAGTTCAATCCCCTCCGGCGCAGCAAAGCCCGCAGTCCATTGGGGCAACCCCAGCCAGAGTTTTGGTAGTCCAGCCTGCTTGAGAGCGGCGATCATCTTGGCCGAGCTGCCATCACCCCAGCTTTGCGGATCGTTGAGCGCAGCGCCCAGTTGCCTTGCTGCCAGTGCGCGCCGGGCGGTGAAATCGGCCGGTTGCTGACCCGGATGGCGCAGTGCGAGCGCCTGCTCCACCCCGGCCAGCACCAGATTTTGCAGGTAGCGGTTGCGGGCCAGATCGGGCGCTTGCAGCGCCGTTTTGCTCTCCCCCTTGAGCCAGTCAGCGGGGATCAGGCGGCGCAGCGCGGGCCAGCTCTTCACATCCTGTGGCACCAGCAGTCGCTCGCCCCAGAGGTAGAGGTGAGAGGCACCGATCAGCCGCTTGCCATCCGGCACCGCCGCCAGCTTGCTCTCAAGAGAGACCAGCTCGCCCCGCGCCTGCAACCAGCTGCGATAGGCCTTGGCCGCCGCCAGCCAGTCGTTGCCCGGTTGCAGCGATACCTCCACCTCATAGGGGTCCGCCTGATTAAGGCGATTGACGCTGTGGGTCGCCGTGAGGGCAATGCCGTCTTGCTTCGGAGCAAAGGTGAGCCGGTTGTTGAAAGGGTTGGCAAAGAGGATTGCCAGCTGCTGATCGCCGTTATCCAGCCCAACCACAGGTAGGGTCAGATTATCCGTGGTGTTGATCCCCTGATACTCCTCCACCAGCGCCTTGCGCCACGCCGTGTGAGTAGCCGGAATGCGAAATCCCTCATGGATCGGCAGCATCAGCGCCTGTGCCCCTGCCGGCACCCGCGGCCATACCAGCTCGCCAGTGGTCGCGCGGCTCAGGGTGAGGATCAGGCGGTTGCCCTCAAGGCGAGCCAACGCCCGTACCTCGCCATCAGCACGGGTCAGCCAGCTGGCTGGCGCGCTCACCCTCCTGCTGCAGGGCGGTGACCGGCTGGCGCGGGCCGGGGGAAGAGATGGCCAAGTGATTGCCCGATGGCAGAATTGCTTCGGCTGCCAGAGTGGCGGGATCCAGCTCGATACGCCACTGCTCGTTGGCCAGAGTCAGCGCCTCAGCAGGCAGGGAGAACAGCGGCGCCAACAACAACAGCGGGCGGATCCGGCTCGTTAGCACGGGAAGAAAAGTCATGGTCTGTGATTCCTGATAACACACGGGAATCGCATTTCAGCAGATCGGCAGCCTGCGATTGTCAGGCCAATGTCAGGATTAAGCACAGAGCAGAGGCGGAGAGGCTTCTCAGCCATTTCCTATTTAATAGCCACCACCAGCCACGGGTCAATTGTTGCAAATAACATCAGCAAAAAATGATAACTATTGCACCAACGAAACAATCTGAGCCCGAAGCTGGTCATCCATCACAGACAGCAGCGACTCAATCCCCCGGTATCACTCCACCGGCCCTGCCTGACTGTGGCTCAGTTGCAACACCAGCTGGCCGCGCTGGCTGGTCTGCACCAGCGAGAGGGTGCGCCAGCTGTCGGAGGTAACGGCAGGCCACTTCACCGGCTCATCGGGCGCAATCCGGTGCCACCAGAGCAGGGAGTATTGCGGGCGGGCCAGCACAGTCTGCTCAAGCCAGAGCGGAGTGCACGAAGCGGGATTGGCGGGGGAATTGGCCACCGCCAGCGGCGAGCGGGAGAGCCAGTCCAGATCCTGCACCGCAGGCAGCGGCAGCGCCACCTGCCAACGCTGGCCCGCCACCGTCAGCCGCAGCTGATAGAGCCCGGCTGGTAAAGGCGTCGGCAGATCGGCCCCCACGACCCTGACCCCCTTGCTCCCTTCCGCCTCCCACTGGGCACCTGCCAGCCGGTTGCGACCAGCGGGATCGATAAGTTCCGCGGCGGTGATGGGTCCCTCCCCGGTCAGCTGCACCCGATAGTCCCGCAGCAGCGGCGCATCGCGCTGGATCAGCTCAAGGCGCAGCTCGCTCACCCCATCAGGCAGAGTAAGCGGGAAATCCTTGCCGCAGTGCTGGGCACTTAGCGCGGCCAGCATCCCCTGCCAGCTACGGTGCTCGGCATCGCTGTTGAGCGCAGGCCATGCCTGCAGCAAAGATTGCCAGGCGTGCCGGTTATCTCCCTGCAACAGCGCCAGAGTAGCCGGTTGCAGCGGGTCGGGGCGTTCGGTTTCCAGGAGGCGATCGGTTGCCATCACGCTGCTTACGTTTAGAAGGCACAGGTTCAGAAGGCCGATGCTTAGAGCCAACAGCAGCCCAACCAGCGTTGCACGCTTCACGCTGGCACCTCCAGCCGGTAGCCTATGCCGCGCACCGTCTCGATGGCCAGTCCGGGC
>NZ_QAJD01000084.1:0-5310 GCF_003061465.1 Aeromonas sp. HMWF017 | reverse complement strand
GTTGCAGAATATGGGTATCGACGGTGCGGGTGGAGGGAAACGCCTGATAGCCCCATACCCGGTTGAGGATCTCCTCCCGGCTCAGCACCCGCCCCGCCATTCGCACCAGCAGGGTGAGCAGGGCAAACTCGGTGGGGGTGAAGCTCACCTCCGCATTCTGCCAGCTCGCCTGCAACCGGGCGGGATGGAGCTGCAAGCCACCCACTGCCTGAGTGCCATCCCCCAGCTGACGCAGCTGGGCACGGATCCGTGCCAGCAGCTCGTCGTGGGAGAAGGGCTTGGTCAGGTAGTCGCGCGCCCCCGCATCGAGCCCAGCCACCCGATCGCTCACCTCCACCCGGGCGGTCAGCACGATCACCGGCAACGCCTTGCGCGCCAGCCACTGGGGCAGCCAGTCGAGGGCATCCCCTTCCGGCATGGTGCGATCCAGCAGCACCAGATCTGCCGCCAGCCACTGCTGCTCCGCCGCAGTCAGGGTGTCGCACCAGAGGCAGCGATACCCCTCGCGGGTCAGATAGCGTTGCAGGTTCTCCGCCAACAGCGCCTCGTCTTCGACAAGCAAGATGGTCTTCATGATTCGGTGTCGCTCCAGAGTTGGCAGGGCAGTGTCAGGGTGAAGGTAGTCGGTGGGCCGGATAGGGCGAGGCGCCCGCCAAGGCGGCGCAACAGATGGCGAACGATGGCAAGGCCCAGCCCCAAACCATCGGCACGGGCTCCGCGACGCAGCAGGGTAGCGAGCCGATAACCCGGCAGCTCGCCGCCATCGCTGACCGCGAGGATCAAGCGCCCCGCCTGCCAGCTGGCACAGACGCGAACCGGCGCGCGGCCATGCTGGCTGGCGTTGCGCAGCAGGTTGTCGAGGGCGAGATCGAGCCAGTAGAAGGGGAGCGCCAGAGTCATCTCACGCTCAAGGCAGAAGGTGGCGTCATGCCGCTCGCAGGCCAGGGTGAGCCACTCAGCCAGACTGACTGCCACCCGCTCATCTTCGAGGGCCTCTGCTGCCAGATAGTGGCGGCTCGCCTGTGCCAGCTGATGCAGACGGGCGACGCTGCCCAGCAGCTGCCCCACGCTCTGCTGGGCGGAAGGGGGCAGCCGGTCGAAATCGTGGCGCAGCTCCTCGCTGATGCCGGAGAGCGCCATGATGGGTGTGCGCAGCTCGTGGGTCAGCATCTGCAACGCGACGCGCCGCTCCCGCAACAAGCGCCAGCGCTGCCAGCTGGCCCACCCTAGCAGCAGGATGAAACCAAACGAGCTGGCCAGCGCCAGCCACTGCCAATGGAGCGTGGGGCGCTCGTTGATGCAGAGCCCCCCAACCCGCTCCTGACAGGATCCATCGACCCGGCTATCCAGCATCACGCCGAGCCGCTCGGCCAGCGGTTGCAACTGCCCAGCACCATAGCGACGCCACTGCTGATCTGCGAGCAGCCAGAGCTGGCCGGATTGCAGCAGCCAGCGCTCGCCCCGCAGCAGGGCGTCGAGGTTGTCATCATCAAGCTCGCCAAGCTGCCCCAGCTGATCGCGCCGCTCCCGCACATGAAGCAGAGCGTCGAGCCCGGCCGCCGGATGGCCAGACTGCCAGCGGGCGGCGCTACTTCCCCCCAGCGGATAGACGGGGTGGGCGGCAAACCAGCTGGCCGAGGGCGTAGCCCCTTGGCCACAAAGCGCCCGCAGCAGCGGCAGCCACTCGGCGGGCAAGTCATTCTCTGTCCCGCACTCCTGCTGATAGAGATAGATAGCCTGCAACTGGCGCAGCGGATAACGCTGCCAGGCGGGATAGAGGGCGTCGGGAGCAATCAGGCGACGGTCGAGCCGCTGCACCTCGTCAAGAGGCAGCGCCTGTTCGGGAGCCTGCTTGGCCAGCTCGCCAGCCAGACGATCCGCCAGCGGCCCGGCCAGCACGGGAGAAGCCATGCCGTAGCAGATCAGGGAGCAGAGCAGCAGGATCAGGCGCATGGGTTCAACTCGAGATGACTCCAGATCAAGGCGCAGCAGGTCACTGCGCCATAAAAAATGTCAGCGCCATTTTTCAATGGCGCTGACATCCGGTCAACCGCTAACAGATCTTATGCCGATCTCGCGACATCAATTGAACAACCCCTTGAGCAGCTGGTCTGCCACCCCTTTGACGGCCTCGTTGTCAGCCTTGTCACCCAGCAGCTTCTTGAGTCCGCGCTCGGCCTCCTTACGGGCCTTATCCTCCAGCAGCTTGTTGTTGCTGAGCAGTGCCTTCACGTCGAGCCGATAGCTGGGCGCCTGCCAGTGGCCGCCGATCCGCACCGGAATGGTGATCTCTTTCAGTTCATCCACATCCTTGCCACCCTGCCCCTTGCTGCTCTCGACGATGGAGGTGAGGAACAGGAAGTCGAGGCTCTGTGGCACCAGCGCCGTCTGCCCCTCACCTTTGACCCGCAAGGCCGGGGCAAAGAGCTGGATGTCGTTGCTGCGGGCGATGCCATCGGCAATCTGGAAGCTGGCGGTCAGGGCGCTGAAATCGGTCTTGCGCGCCTCCTTCACCTGCTCGGCCCCCTTGCCGCTGAGGGTAGCCCGCGCCTCGCGGATCATCTCCGGCAGGTTGATGCCGTGCAGGGCGCCATCGCTCAGTTTCAAGGTAACCTTGCCCTGCATCCCGTTGCGCAGCGCCAGCGCAGAGAGACCACGGCCCTGCACCTGAACATCGAGATCGCCCTTGCCCTCCAGCAGATCGCTCTGGGCCAGAGTTTGCAGCAAGGGACGAATGTTCACTCCGGCCACCTGCTTGTGCACCTTGTAGGTGGCGGGTTGCTGGCGTGCGTCGAGTACCCCGTTCGCGTTTACCTGACCGCCAGCCACGGTCGCGCTGAACTGTTTGAGCGTGAGCAGTCCCTTGGCCAGAGCCACCTGCAGATCGACAGCGCCGAGATCCAGCCCTTTCAGACGCAAGCTGCCGAGTTGCAGCCGCCCATCCAGATCCACCCCTTTGAGCGCGCCCAGATCCGGTTCGACCGCGGAAAGGGTTTCGCTCTTGCCGGTTACCGCTTTACTGCCACTTGCTGCGGCATTGGCCGCCGGTTTGCCCTCTTTCGGCTGTGCGGTCGGAGCCGGTGTCGATTTGGCGAGCCATTTGTCGAGATCCAGCTTCTCCCCATGCAGATCAAAGGTGATTGCCGGAGTGGCACCAAGCTGCACGGTTCCATCACCACTCAGCGGCGCCTCATCGGCACTCATCACCAGCTTGCTCAGGGTAATCAACTGCTTGTCGAGCTCGACACGGGCAAAACCGGCCAGTTTCAGCTTCATCTGCGGGCGCGGCAGGGCATCACCTTCCAGCGCTGCCGTCAGCAGCACATCGGAGAGTTCGGCAAGCTTCATCTCCTTGTCGAGCCGTCCCTTGAGCGTTCCTTCCAGCGAGCCAGCCAGTAAAGCTTGCTGCCCCTCTACCTTGGCTCCTTTCAGCGCCAACGTGAGGTTGCTCCACTCACCAAAGGCCAATCGGTCTCCCTTGATGGAGAAACTGTCGAGTCGCAGGGACGGAGCACTCAGGCTGCCACTGAGGCTCAAGTCTTTCAGTTCACTGGCCATCACCTCCTGCGCCAGCTTGATCTGGGTCTGCCCTTTAACGTCGAAAGCGAGCTTGTCGGCACTCCCCTTGGCGGCCAGCGCCACGGGTACCCACTCACCGGTAGCCAGCTGCCCCATATCGAGATCGAGGCGATCCAGTCGCAGCGACGTGCCGCTGCGATCATCCTGTACCAGCGCACTGGCCTGGGAGAGCGCGACACCCTGCAAGCTGATCTGCCAGGGCTTGCTATCAGCGGTTGGCGCAGGGGTTGCGGGGACGACCGGTTCGCTTGCATCAGCAGTGGCATCTTTGATCAGTCCGCTCAGATTGGAGCTGCCATCCGCCTTGGTCTGGATAAAGAGATGGGCGCCACTCAGGGTCACCTTGCCGACCTCCAGACGATGGGAGAACAGCGGCAACAGCGCAACCGAGGCCTCGCCCTGTTCGAAACGAACCAGATCCGGCTCGGCAAAACCGGCCGGATTGCGCAGAGCCACCTTCTCCAGCGAGAGGCCGAGACTCGGCCAGAAACGCCAGTCAATCTCCCCCGCCATCACCAGTTCCCGGCCCGTGCTCTTGCGCACCTGTTCAGCCAGTTGGGGCTTGAATTGATTGGGGTCGATAAGGCTTATCAGCGTCACTATGGCCAGCAAGGCCGCTACGGCGATGCCGAGCAAGATGAGAACTATCTTCTTCACGATATGCTCCTTGAATCCGGATCCACTGCTGACTATACCACTCACCGCTTGACGAATGGTGCCTGCGGGACAAAAGCGGACAAGGATGAGACAGGGATAGTCGCTGCCAATCCCCATCGTCATCGGCAGGGATCAGGCTTGCAAAGAGGATTGCTGCAACCGCGCCATCGCGGTGCGCGTCGATTCGAAAGCAAAGCAGGACAAGGGGATATCGCTGATCTTCAGCCACTGACAGGCGGCCACATCGTCAGCCGGCTGGATGACCGGTTTTTCACTCAGCCTGATGGCGAAAAAGGTGTCACAGGTGTGATAGGTGATGCCATCGTAGGGATAGATATTGGGGAATGAGCCAAGATAGGTGCAAGGATGAGCGCTGACATCGAGCCCCAGCTCCTCCTGCAACTCGCGCACCAGCGCCCCCTCCTGCGACTCGCCGGGATCGACAAATCCGCCCGGCAGATCCAGCAACCCCTTGCCCGGATTGCCGGCACGCACCGCAACCAGCACCTCATCCTGCCAGCAAAGCGCCACCATTACCGCAGTCGCCACATTCTGGAAAAAATGAAAGCCACAGCCACAGCGAAACTCTTTGGGACTGACGCTCTGCAGGGTTTGACCGCCGCATTTTGGACAAAACATGGGCTATCTCCGACCAGATAAAGCGCCATTTTACGCTGTTGCGACCGTTTTTTATGAGTAAAACAGACGGGGAGGACTAGGAATTCAAAGGGAGAGAAATAAAGCAGGGCAATTATCGGGCGATTTGCTGATTTTCAGGCAATAAAAAACCCCGCTCGATGAGCGGGGTTCTTTAATTGGGTGCCTGGCAGTGTCCTACTCTCGCATGGCGAATGCCACACTACCATCGGCGCTACCGCGTTTCACTTCTGAGTTCGGCATGGGTTCAGGTGGTTCCACGGCGCTATGGCCGCCAGGCAAATTCTTAATCTAGAAAGCTGACGTGAGTAACGAGGTTGCCTATTTGCTTGTCACTATCACTGAATTTGAGTAGTTCGTTCATTCGCTACAAGGCCCAGAACACTTCTTGGGTGTTGTATGGTTAAGCCTCACGGG
>NZ_QAJD01000083.1:9558-38754 GCF_003061465.1 Aeromonas sp. HMWF017 | reverse complement strand
CGGCATCCTGGCTTTTTTCACCTTTGGCGAGGGGTACCACAACTTTCACCACCTGTTCGAGAATGATTACCGCAACGGCATTCACTGGTGGCAGTTCGATCCGACCAAGTGGTTGATTCGGCTCGCCTCCTGGTGCGGTCTGGCGGGGGATCTCAGATCTTCGCCGGAGGAGCGTATCGAGCAGGCCCGGCTGCAGATGCAGCTGAAACGGGCACAAGCCAAGTTGCGCAAGCAGGAAGATCGCGAACTGTGGCAGGCGCTGCTGCAGGAGGAGTACGACAAACTGAGCCAGCAGTTGCAACACTATTACGCCAGTCGCAAGCGGCTGCTGGAGCTGCGCAAGCGCAAGGCGCTGGCGCGCTATGACCGCCTCAAGCTACAACTGGAGTACCGGGCCCTGCGTGACGGCTTCATCGCTGGTAAACGCAACTGGAGTCGTTTGCTGGCAGGTATTGCATGATGCTGTCCGGTTATCACAGAGACTAAAAGAGAAGACCGCCTGCTGGCGGTCTTCTCTTTTATGATTCAACTCAAGCTAGTTGGCTTGGCTCTGCTGTTGCTGCAACTGATCCAGCGCCTGTTGCTCCTGCTGGCTGAGACCCAGTTGTTCGCAGGCCTGCTCAAAGCTGATCCCCAGATGGCACATCATGATATCGATGGCGGGCAGATAGTTCTTCATAGCTTCTTCCATGGTGATCCTCCAGACCCGTCACTTATGCCCTGAACCACTCGGTGCGGCAATTAGACTTTAGGCTTAGCCTGCCCATTTGATAAGCACCCCTGCCACTGGGGGAGGGAATTTGTTACCCTGCACCATGATAAAAACGGTTGCCGTATGACTGCGAGCAACAGGTGAGGAGCAGGGCATGTTATTGAGTTTCTTGATCATCGCTTCAGGTTGGTGGCACATCCGTGCTGCCTACGGTTCAGACAGCCGCCAGTTCTATATCAGCAAGCCACTGACCATGTTGCTTATCATCGCGTTGGCGTTCGGCTACCAGAGTTATGACCACGACGGTTCCCACGCCTGGATCCTGCTCGGCCTTTGTCTCTCGCTGGCGGGCGATGTGCTGCTGATGCTGCCAAGTGATCGCTTCATTCAGGGGTTGGCGGCATTTCTTGTCGCGCATCTCTGCTATATCGTCGGTTTTGCCCAAGGACCATTGCTGCTCAATCTGGTGGATGGTTTGCTGCTGTTGCTGATCGCCGGCATGGTATTCGGCCTGCTGTGGGGCAAGCTGGGGGAGATGCGGATCCCGGTCTTCTGCTACATGCTGGTGATCATCGGCATGGCCTGGGTGGCTGCCGGTGCCTGGCACGCCTCTCTCACTGCCGGTTCGGCCGCCGCTCTGGTAGGGGCACTGATGTTCCTCTTCTCCGACAGCATGCTGGCGCTCGATCGCTTCCGCCGCCCCTTTCCCCACGCCCGCGCCTGGGTGATGAGTAGCTACTTTGCGGCGCAATTCCTGATTGCGGGGTCGCTGGCGGGATAACGCCATGCGGTTGAGTACAGGCAACAGATAACGAAAAACGGGCGCTTGCCCGTTTTTCGTTTTATTCCCGGCGGTTTTTCACGCCTCTAGCGGTTCGGCATTCGCTGCCCGTGGGGCGGGGGATTTGAGCAACAGCATCAGGCCGCTGGCGATCAGCAAGAAGATCCCCATGATGTAGAACACCTGGTTGTAGGCCATGATGGCCGCTTCCCGGTTGATGGTATTGGCCAGCATGGCGTGGGCTTGCTGCTGGGCTATCTCGGGGCCTGAACCCTGCGCCATCATGCTCTGGGCCAGCTGCAGCAGATAGCTCTGCCCCTCGATACTGCTGGCGGCCAGAGTGCTGCCAATTTGCAGCACATGGGTGCGGGTATCGTTGTCGAGCATGGTCGCGATGATGGCGATACCGAACGCACCACCGAGGTTGCGCAGCACGTTGAGCAGGGTCGAGGAGGAGGGGATCTCGTCGTGGTTCAGGCTGGCGGTGGCGACCAGGGAGAGCGGCACCATGATGAAGGGCTGCCCCAGCGCCCGCACGATAAGCGACTGGATCAGCTGCGGCCCGGCGTAGTCGGCACTCATGTTGACGTTCATAAAGCAGCTGACGGCGAAGATAAGGAAGCCGAAACTCACCAGATAGCGCGGGTCTATCTTGTGGGTCAGTTTGGGCACCAGCGGCAGCACCAGCAGTTGCGGCAGACCCATCCACATCAGGACTTCGCCGATTTCCAGCGCGTTGTAGTTGTGGATCTGGGTCATGTAGAGCGGCAACACATAGATAGATCCCATCAGCGCCATGCCGAGGATCAGATAGGCGAAGCAGGCCAGCGCGAAGCGCGGGTTGTGCAGCAGTCGCAGATTGACCAGCGGGTGACGGCGGATCAGCTGGCTGATGACGAAGAACACCAGCGCCACCGCCGAGATGACCGCCAGTCGCACGATGAAGCTTGAGCCGAACCAGTCTTCCCGGTTGCCCTCTTCCAGTACAACCTCCAGCAAGCCGAGGCCAAGTGCCATGGTGACGATGCCGATAAGGTCGACCCGCTTGATCACGGCCCAGTCCACCGGTTTTTTATCCAGCCCGTGGGCCAGCATGGCCATCACCAGCAGTCCCGGCGGCACGTTGAGATAGAAGATGTAGTGCCACGACATCTGCTCGGTGAGCCAGCCGCCGAGGGTTGGGCCGATGGCGGGGGCGAAGGTGGCGCAGAGGCCGAACAGCGCCATGCCGGTGGCCCGCTTCTGTAGCGGCAGCAGGGTGACGATGAGGGAAAAGGCCATCGGGATCAGCGCCCCGCCGGTGAAGCCTTGCAGCGCCCGGAAGACGATCATGCTGGTGAGGTTCCAGCTGAACGAGCAGAGCACGGAGGCGGCGATAAAGGCGCCAGTGGTCCAGAGCAGGTAACGGCGCACGCTTAGACCCCGGCTCAGCCAGCCGCTCAGGGGGATGGCGATCATCTCCGCCACCAGATAGGAGGTGGAGATCCAGGAGCTCTCGCTCAGGGTGGCCGACAGGGCCCCCTGAATATCCTTCAGGGAGGCATTGGTGATCTGGATATCGAGGATGGCCATGAAGGCGCCGATAAGGCCCCCCATGACCGCGATCCAGTTGCGACGTGGAATGGGTTCCATCAGTTGGCAGCCACCACGGGATCAGGAGTGCGGATATCCACGATCACTTCGGTGGAGAGACCCGGCAGCAGCTTGCCTGCCAGCGGGCCCGGCTCGGGGATGCGGATCTTGACCGGTACCCGCTGCACGATTTTGGTGAAGTTGCCGGTGGCATTCTCCGGCGGCAGCAGAGCGAACTTGGCGCCGGTCGCCGGAGCCAGGCTGTCGATGATCCCCTCGACCGGTTGATCCGGGTAGGCATCGAGTACCACTTCGACCTTCTGGCCCGGCTGCATATGGGCGAGCTGGGTCTCTTTGACGTTGGCCTCGACCCACACCTGCTGCAGCGGCACCAAACTGGCGACCTGCATGCCGGACTGGACGTAGAGCCCTTCCCGCAGGCTGCGCTTGCCTATGATGCCATCGGCCGGTGCCCGCAGCTCGGTATAACCTAGCTCCAGCTTGGCCTGCTCCAGTTGTGCTTCGCTCAATGCCAACTTGGCCAGATTCTGTTTGCGCTCGGCATCCAGTACCAGCAGTCGCTCACGGGCCGCCTGCAGGGCAGCTTGGGCCTCCCGGGCTTGCGCCTGATTGACCTGCAGGCCGGCACGCACCTCGTCCAGACTGTCTTGCGAGCTGTAGTGGCGCTGGTTGAGCTGACTGATCCGGTTGACCTGCTGGCTGGCGCGCAGCTGTTCGGCATTGGCGGAGGCGACCTTGGCCTCGGCCTGCTGGATCAGGCTCAGTTGTTGGGTGCGGGTGGCCGCCAGATTTTCGGCCGTCGCCTGATTGAGGCGCAGGTCGGCTTCGGCCTCCGCGACCCTGGTTTTGTATTCGCGATCATCGAGACGGGCTATCAGTTGGCCTGCTTTGACCGGCTGGTTGTCGGTGACCAGCACTTCGCGGATATAGCCGGGCAGCTTGGAGCTGATCCCGGTCACTTCACTTTGCAGATAGGCGTTGTCGGTGCTTTCAAAATAGCGGCCGTGAAGATACCAGTAACCGGCGAACAGCAGACCGAGCAGCGCCAATATCATGGCTGCCAGCAGGGGAATTTTTTTGTGTTGACTCATTTTTGTGATTCCTGAACTTAAGGGGCGCAGGCTAACACTGGTCAACTGTTTCGATTAGTATTGGTTCACGAGATATACAGTTTCACTGGTGCAACAATGGATCTCAATGCCGCGTTAATTCTGGTGCGTATCGTCGACAAGGGCTCGTTTACGGGGGCCGCCCGCGAGCTGGGAATGACCAAGGCGATGGTCAGCCGCCGCATCGCTGAACTGGAACAGCGGCTCGGAGTGCGTCTGCTCTATCGCTCCACCCGTCAGCTCACGTTGACCGAGGAGGGGGAGAAGTACTACCTGCACTGTAGCAAGGCGGTCGATGCCCTGACCGAAGCCGAGCTGATGCTGAGCGCCAGCCAGCAGGAGGTGACCGGCACCCTCAAACTGGCGGTGCCTATCGAGACGGGGCAACTGGTGGTTGGGCGCTTGGTCGCCAAGTTTTTGCAGGCCTATCCCGCCCTGCAGGTGGAGCTGGAGCTGACCAACCGGGTGGTGGACCCCATCAGTGAAGGGTTGGATGCGGTGGTGCGGATTGGCGACATGAGCGACTCCAATCTGGCGGCGCGCCGACTCTGGAGCACAGGAAGGCTGCTCTGTGCCAGCCCGGACTATCTGGCCCGCAGCCCGGTCATCGAGCGGCCGGAGGATCTGGCCAACCACGAGCGGGTGACGGTGAGCAGCGGGTTTCTCGCCTCTCACTGGTGCTTCGAGCTGGATGGCAGAGAGGTGCTGGTTGACCCCCCCTCCCGTTTTCGGGTCAATAATATTACCTGTGCCCGGGAGGCTGCGAAGGCGGGGCTGGGGTTGGCCTCGTTACCCGCTATGCTCTGTCAGGATGAGCTGGCCAGCGGCGAGCTGGTGATCCTGCTGCCAGAGTGGCAGCAACCCAGGGTGCCGATTTATTTGCTGTTTCCGGAGCGGCAACTGATGCCGCGCAAGTTGCGGGCCTTCATCGATTTCATGATTGAGAACGGCGCCGAGTTTGGCATCGACAAGTTGTTGTAAGGGGGAGCTATGGATAACTGGATCAATCTCTATCGCGCCTCACACACCCTGGAGGCGCACGCGTTGAAAGGGGCGCTGGAGGCGGAAGGGGTGCTGGTGCGCCTCAATGGCGAGGGGCTGTCTGGCGCCCTTGGCGAACTGCCGGTCGACATGTTGCAGGTGACCCTGATGGTGCGGGCCGAGGATCGCAGCAAGGCAGGACGGGTCATCGAGCGTTACCAGCAGCGTCAGGGTAATGGCTGGCTGTGCGGCCAGTGCGGGGAGGAGAACGGCGCCAACTTCGACGTCTGCTGGCGCTGTCACCACGATCCCCACGACAGCTGATCTTTCTTCCGCTAGCGCGGCGGGAACTCGATATCTTCCCCTGCGCTGGCATCGTGATAGGTCGCCAGATCCAGCTCGTTTTCGCTGCGGGCGATCAGCACCGATACCAGAATATCCCCCGATACATTGACCGTGGTGCGCGCCATGTCGAGGATCCGGTCAATGCCTGCAATCAGTGCCACCCCTTCCAGCGGCAAGCCCACCGCCGTCAGGGTCAGGGTCAGCAGCATCAACCCGGTGCCCGGGGTGCCTGCGGTGCCGATACTGGCCAGGGTAGCGATGCTGATGATGGTCAGGTAATCGACCATGTGCAGCTCTACACCGAATGCCTGAGCTACGAACAGCGCAGTCACTCCCTGATAGAGGGCGGTGCCATCCATGTTGATGGTGGCGCCGATGGGCAGTACCTTGGCGGTGATGGCGGGGGAGACTCCCAGCCGCTTCTCGGCGCAGGCCAGACTGATGGGCAGGGTGGAGTTGCTGGAACTGCTGGTAAACGCAACCGCCTGTGCATCAACGATGCTCTTGAAGTAGTGCAGCGGATTGAGCCGTGCCAGCAGGAGCAGCAGGGTGCTGTAGACCCCGAGCACGTGCAGCAGGCAGCCGAGGTAGACGGCGCCGATCACCTTGAGCAGCGGTAGCAGCAGGTCGAGGCCGTACTTGCCGGTCATCCAGGCCATCAGGGCGCAGACACCGTAAGGGGCGAGCGCCATCACCATCTGGGTCAGCTTGAACATCCCCTCTGCCAGCGAGGTGAAGAAGAGGATGGCGGGACGGCCACGGCGACCGCTGGCATTGAGGGCGACCGCCAGCGCCACCGCAAAGACGATCACTTGCAGGATCTTGCCATCCACCATCGCCTGTACCGGGTTGCTCGGCACCAGATGGCTCAGCACGCTGGCCAGGGTGGGTGGTTCCGACATACCGACCCGCTCATAGGGGCCCATGTCGGCACCCATGCCGGGTTCCAGCAGCCAGCCCATCATCAGGCCGATGCAGATGGCGATGGCGGTCGAGCAGAAGTAGAGACAAATCGCCTTGCTGCCGATGCGGTCGAGGGCCTTGCCCTGGAGCAGCGAGGTGAGGCCAGCGATGACCGAACAGAAAATGAGAGGCACCATCAGCATCTGGATGGTGTTGACGAACAAGACGCCAAGGGGCTTGAGCAACAGGGCTTGCTCTTCAAAGCCGACGCCCAGACCCACCCCTGTCAGCATGCCGATCAGGGTCTTGAGCCAGAGTGGTCGGCGGGTCCAGATCTGCCAGGGCTTGAGAGCCTCTCCATGGAACAGCATGACGCCAATATCCTTATACATTGTCTGCGATGGCCAAAAAGGGGCGCCAGTGTAGCGATCCCTGACGCGGGTTGCCACATTATCGACAAAGCGGTGGCGGTGACCACTCCCCTGACCAGGTAATGCGCAATTTATTGGCCTATATCAAGATCCCTCCGGGCGGGGAGATATTTAATTGGCATTAAATATGTTCATTATTGAGGTGAGAGATGTCGCAATCGGTTCATGGTCACGAAGTGATGGAGATGATGCTGGCGCAAGGGGGGCAATTTACCCGTGCCAGCCTGAAACAGGCGATGGCCGAGCGGTTCGGTGCCGAGGCCCGTTTTCATACCTGCAGCGCCAGCGAGATGGATGCGGAAGCGCTGATCGACTTTCTGGCCGCCCGCGGCAAATTCATCGACTCGGCCGAGGGTTTCCAGACCCGCGCCGACAAGATCTGCAACCACGGTTAATCCCGCTGCGAGCGCATCATGGCGCTCGCTCAATTCTTCGCCCTTTGCTATATTTCGCCCCCTCTCTTTTCCCTATTCAGGGCGTAGCCCGGGCGTTGTATGGATACTTTTTCTGCCGCAGTCATGCTGTTTCTGATCATGGACCCGCTGGGCAACCTGCCGGTCTTCCTCTCTATCCTGCGTCATATCGATCCCAAGCGACGTCGCAAGGTGATGGTGCGCGAGCTGCTCTTCTCGCTGGCCATCATGATGCTGTTCCTGTTCGTTGGTCAGCAGATCCTCGGCTTCCTCAACCTGCGGCAGGAGGCGGTCAGCATTGCGGGGGGCATTATCCTGTTCCTGATCGCCATCAAGATGATCTTCCCGAGTGAGGGGGGCGTGACCGGGCTGGCGGCGGGCGAGGAGCCCTTCCTGGTGCCGATGGCGATCCCGATGATCGCCGGTCCGTCGATCCTCGCCTCCTTGATGCTGCTGGCCAATCAGGAGCCCAGCCGGATGGTGGACTGGTCGCTGGCGCTCTTTATGGCCTGGGCCGCCAGCGCGGTGATCCTGATGTTCTACGAGGTATTCAACAAGCTGCTGGGTGAGCGGGGACTCACTGCGGTGGAGCGGCTGATGGGGATGCTGCTGGTGATGATCTCGGTTCAGATGCTGCTGGACGGGGTACATCACTATCTGGCGGTGACCGGCCAGGGCTGAGCGGTTTACATCTTGAAGTGAATGAAACGGGGCTACGCAGAGCCCCGTTCTTTTTTGTTGCCGAGAAGGCGTGCCGTCACCCGTGAGTGGTCGCTGCAGGTTCCAGTTTACTCATGATGAGGGAGAGCAGCAGTTCCCGCAGCCAGCGGTGGCCCGGATCCTCGCTGTGACGCTGATGCCAGATGAGCAGATGGGAGATGCTGTCCAACCCGATGGGCAGCGGCAGCTGCAACAGCGGATAGACCTGGGTGGCGTGGCGGGCGTAGAGCCGGGAGAGGGTTACTATCATGTCGGAGTGCATCCCCATCCGCAGTGCCGCCTCGAAGGAGGGCACGGTTGCCTCGATACGCCGGTAGAGATCCTGCTCTGCCAGCTTGTGATCCAGCATCCAGCGGTCTCGCCCCTCGCAGTAAGTCTGCACATGGGGATAGCTGAGGTAGTGCTCCAGATTCCAGTTGGGCTCCCGCAGCGCGGGGTGGTGCTGCTGCACCAGACAGGTGAGATCATCGACCGCCAGCACTCGCTGACAGATGCTGTCGGGCAGGGTATCGAGCCGATAATCGGAGCTGATGCAGTTCTCCCGCACCGCGAAGGCGATGTCCACCTGTCCCTGACTCATCTCGGTCAGACTGTTCTCGGTCCACTCCTCGTAACGCAAGCGGATCCTTGGTGCCTGCCGCTTCAGCTCGCTCAGGTAGAGCGGGGCAAACAGGGTAAAGGCGCTGTCCATGCTGGCGATGACGAACTCTCGCTCCGAGCTGGCTGGATCGAACTCGGGCGGCTGGATCAGGTTATCCAGCGACAGCAGGATGGGTTGCAACTGCTGTTGCAGCGCAAGGGCGCGGCCGGTGGGTTCCAGCCCGTAGGCGGAGCGGATGAAGAGGGGATCGTTGAAGGTATCGCGCAGACGGCCGAGGGCTTTGCTGACGGCGGACTGGCTCAGATGAAGGCGGCGTGCCGCCTTGCTGCCGTTGCGCTCTTCCAGCAGCACCTGCAGGATAATCAGCAGATTGAGGTCGATGCGACCCAGTTGTTCCAGCAGCATGATATGAATCCTCTTCAATTCTAAGATGAATTTATACCATTTGTTTTCATATCTTGGCGATCTTATCCTCGAATGGTCTCAGGTTCGCATGAACCACTGGTACAGGATGTAGCGGTTGAGGGGACATGTAGCACAATCAATATGGCGACCTCAGGGTCGCCCTATTTTTTGGCTATGATTTATTTGCTCACTTGCACCTGCCTTGATTTTGCCCAACAATCCCTGCGCTCTATTTTGATACAAGTAACAGATATCTCTTTGTGAGGGAGTATCCCTATGGGACTCGGTGGAATTCATATCTGGCATATGCTGATCCTCTTGCTGGTTGTTGTGCTGGTCTTCGGCAGCAAACGTCTTGCCAGTGCAGGTGAGGATCTGGGTACCGCCATCAAAGATTTTCGCAAGGCGATGCGTGACGACGCAAATCATCCGAAATAAGCAGTAGGAGTAGAAAATGTCTGTAGACGAGAAAGTTGAACTGAACGAAACCTGTGACAGCTGCGGCTGTTTTGCCGAGATCGGCACCATCATCGGCGAAGGCGACGATGTGATGGATCTGGTTATTGAAGCCGCTGCCGAGGCTGATGCCCGCGCCAAGCTGGCTGCCTATGAAGCACTGGCCAAGCAGGTCACTGCCGAAGCTCAAGTGAGCAGCGAACTGACCCAGGGCGCCAACGGCGTGATCCTGAAAGCCCGCCTGCAATTCACCTGCACCGCCGAAAAACTGATTTTCGAAATGCGGGCCCGCTCTATCTGAGTTGTCTGATAACGCGGCAGGTTTGCCTGCCGTGTTGACCCTTCTGCTGTGGGTCGGCGTTCTATAGTTACTCTATCCCACAGACGTTTTTGCCCGGCGCGAGTCGGCCAACAGAAGGCGTAAACATCATGACGCAGCGATGGATCTCTGCCCCCAATCCTACCCTCTATCGAGATCCGTGCTGCCAACAGGCAGCAGGCGTGACCCCTGCACAGGGGCAGCCATCGTGATGCGACGCTGGATCTGGGCTCTGCTGGCCCTCTGTTGTTTTCCCCTGCTGGCGGCTGAACTCAAGCCACAGCGTCTGCCCCAACCCGGGGACCTCGAAAGCATTCTGCAAAAGCGCGAACTCAGGGCGCTGGTGGTCTATGAGCGCGGCTTCTATTTTCTCGATCGCGGCGCCCAGTACGGCATTCTGGTCAATCAGCTGCAAGGGTTCGAGCGCTGGCTGAACAAGACCTATCTCGCCAAAGAGAAGGTCAAACTCAAGGTGGTCTACATCCCGGTGCGGCAGGACAAGCTGCTGGACTATCTGACCGAGGGGCGTGGCGATCTGGTGGCGGCGACCATGACGGTGACCCCGACCCGGCGTGAACAGGTGGCCTTCTCCCGGCCGCTCATTTCATCCATCGAGGAGTGGGTGGTGAGCCAGCAGAGCCTGCCCGCCTTCAGCCGCATTACCCAGCTCTCCGGCAGGCGGGTCTGGGTACGTGCCAGCTCCAGCTACTACGAGAGTCTGCGCCAGCTCAACTGGCTGTTTCGCGAGCTGGGGCTGCCCCCCGTCTATATCGAGACGGTGCCCGAATACCTGCAGGATGGCGATCTGCTGGAGATGGTGGCCGCCGGCATTATTCCCCTGACGGTGACTGACAGCTACAAGGGGCGGATCTGGCTGGGTGGCATGATCTCCGGCCTCAAGGCCCACAAGCTGATCCCCCTGCGCAGCAACGGCACCAGCGCCTGGGCGCTGCGCAAGAACAGCCCCGAGCTGCTCAAGGCGGTCAATGGTTATCTGGCGAGTGTCAGCCGCAACAGTCTCTACAGCGACATGACCCTGCGCCGGTTGCTGGTTCGCAGTGATCAGATGAGCAATATCCTGGCGCCGGATCCCATGGGGCGCCTCGCGACCATTCGCAAGGTGCTGGAGAAGTACGCCAATCAATACGATCTCGACTGGCTGATGCTGGCGGCACTTGGCTACAAGGAGTCCGGCCTCAATCCCAAGGCGCGTTCGCCCAAGGGGGCCGTGGGCCTCATGCAGCTGCTGCCCAGCACAGGGCGGGAAGTCGGCATCAACGGTGCCAGACTCACCACGCTGGAGGGAAATGTGGAGGCCGCCTGTCGCTACATGCGGTTGATCCTCGATACCTACTTCAATGATCCCAAGCTGGATCGGCTCAACCGCCACCTGTTTGCCCTCGCCGCCTACAACGCCGGGCCGAACCGGGTGCAGGCGCTGCGAGGCAAGGCGGAGAAGCTGGGGCTCGATCCCAACGTCTGGTTCGGCAACGTGGATCAGCTGGTGGCCAACGAAGTCGGACAGGGGCCGATCAACTATGTCGGCACCATCTACAAGTACTACGTGGCCTATCGTTTCAGCCTGCCCCAGATCGAGGGCAAGGCTGCCGCTATCGAAGCGGCTCAGCCCTGAGCCGGTTGACCGGCAGGGTCGCCTGCACGGTCGGCAATTGCCAGCCACCGTCCCTGTGTTGCAAAAACCAGTGGGCGGGGCCGGTGGCCGGGATGAGGTCTGGCTGGCTGAGCTGGCCCAGATAGCGCAACATCGGGGTATCATGCAGTTCCATCAGCAACTCCTTTTGAATATGTGAAGAGGCTCGCCAGCGTTATGACACCCGGCCATGACAGCAGGATGACACCATGATCCCCGGATCCTTTGCCCTGATCGACGCTCCCCTGCTGGCGCTCAAGGTGCGCTGCCACTGGATCCGCCATGCCCGCGAGCGGATCCAGGCGCAGTACTACAGCTGGGAGGAGGACAGCAGCGGCAAGCTGCTGCTGAGCGAGCTGCTCCACGCCGCCCGGCGTGGCGTCAAGGTACAGCTGCTGGTGGATGATCTCTATGCCGGTGACAACCGCTTTCTGGAAATGGTGGCTCACTACCCCGGGATCGAGGTGCGGCTGTTCAACCCCTTCTGGCTGCGGGGTTGGCGCCCGCTGGCATTGTTGCTGGAGGGGCTGCTCAGCTTTCGCCGCATCAACCACCGGATGCACAACAAACTGCTGCTGGTGGATGGCAAGCTGGCGCTGATCGGCGGGCGCAACATCGGCGATCGCTACTTCGGTCTGGATCCGCAGGCCCCCTTTGTGGATCTCGATCTCGCCTGTCAGGGGGGCCTGTGCCAGCAGATGGCGCAGGGGTTCGAGCAGTTCTGGCACAGCCGCTGGAGCCACCCCATCCGCCATCTGCTGCGTCGCGAGCTGCTGCCCGCCGAAATAGAGGTGGTCAACGACTTCCTGTTCACCATGACGGATCCGGCGGTGGCGACGGTCTACGATCTGCCTGCGGCGCTGTTTGACGAGCGCGATTTGCCGCTGCAATGGCATGAGGGGCGGGCCGAGGTGTGGTTCGACCGTCCCGGCAAGGGGCTGATCTCCCGCCCCACCACTGCCCGCCAGCTTTGGCGCCAGCTGGCTGACAATCTCGGCGCGCTGGGGTTGGTGACCCCTTACCTCATCCTTACTCGCGGGTTTCGGCACCGTCTGGCGCGGCTGCGCCAGCAGGGGGTCGCTATCGACATTCTCACCAACTCGCTAGCCAGCACCGATGTGCCACTGGTCTATGGCGCCTACCAACGTTATCTCGGCTGGTTGCTGCGGCGCGGGATCCGGGTCGCCGAGTTTGACCATGGCCACGGCAGCCTGCACGCCAAGCTGATCCTGCTGGGAGAGGAGCGGGCGCTGTTTGGCAGCCTCAACCTCGATCCCCGCTCGCTCTTTCTCAATACCGAGCTGATGCTGCATCTGCACTGCCCGCCGATCTGCGAGGCGCTGCGAATGTGGCTGGCTCGCTGGCAGGAGCAGGCCGGTGGATTGCCGCGCAAACCTGAAGGGTGGTCAAGGCGGCTGATAGCCCGCCTGAGCGACTGGTTGCCACTGCGGCGTTGGCTGTGAGGTGGCCATTTTTTGTGCGAGATCTCGCAAAGCCTTGTAAGCCATTGCTGATGCCCTTTGCGGGTGAATAACCATGCATGAATATATCTTACTGTTTTATAACAATTTAGTGGTGATGATAAGGCTGTTTTTTGTACTTCAATGTGAATGGAATTGGCATAAAAACGTTTTTTATTTTGTTTTTATGCGTAATATTTCAGTTGCAAGGACAAACACGGTGGCTTGTCTGCCGTGTGGACGAAAGTTGTAACGGGTAGCTGGTCGGTTGCATCGCTGCAATTGGCGCGCACTTCAGGTGGGTCGCGAACTATCGGAAAGTGAAACAGAGACCCGGCGTGGCCGGACTCCAATATGGAACATGCTATTTGCGAGGGGGTGACATGGACATGTCACCCCACTTTTTTGGCCGCTCGCCACCGTTTACCTTTTTCCATGACTGTCGCTCATCGCAAGAGCCGCAGAGGGCAAGGCAATAAAAAGAGGGCCGCAATAGCGGCCCTCGATCTCATCTGCCCGGTGGATTAACCAGCCTTGACGCTGCGGCGACGCTGCAGCCAGACGATCACTCCGAACAGCAGGAAGCCCGGGATCCACATCCACTCCTTGGTCCAGCGCTCGGTCGGCGCCTTGACGGTGAGGATCTCCTGATCGAACTCCAGTCCCATGGTGGCGGCCGGGCTGCCAAAGGCGACGTTGTCGATCAGCGTCTTGCCATCCTGTTCATAGAGGCTCAGCCCCAGATTGGCCAGCCGCTCTTCGCCATTTGCCCCATCCGGTACGGCGACCAGCAGGGTGAACTTGCGTGGCTTGCCCACTGCATCTTCACCGAGGATCCGCAGCCGCAGGGTGCTCTCCGCCTCCACTTCACCCATGGTCTGGGCCAGCTGGGCAGGCGGGGTCTCGCGATAGGGATCGTGCACCATGTCCATCCAGAAACCCGGGCGGAACAGGGTAAAGGCGACCAGCAGCAGCAGTACGCTCTCGTACCAGCGGCTCTTCACCAGGAACCAGCCCTGGGTGGCGGCGGCGAAGATCAGCATGGCGATGGTCGCCACGATGAAGATCAGCACCCCGTGGGCGAAGTCCACGTCGATCAGCAGCAGGTCGGTGTTGAAGATAAACAGGAACGGCAGCGCTGCGGTACGCAGGCTGTAGTAGAAGGCGGTGATCCCGGTCTTGATGGGATCGCCCTTGGAGACAGCCGCTGCCGCGAAGGAGGCCAGCCCCACCGGCGGCGTCACATCTGCCATGATGCCGAAGTAGAAGACGAACAGGTGCACCGCGATCAGCGGCACGATCAGCCCGTTTTGCTGCCCCAGCGTCACTACCACCGGCGCCAGCAGGCTGGACACCACTATGTAGTTGGCCGTGGTGGGCAGTCCCATGCCGAGGATTAGGCTCAGCAGGGCGGTCAGCAGCAGCATCAGCAGCAGGTTGCCCATGGAGAGGAACTCCACCAGATCCGCCAGCACCAGACCGACCCCGGTCTGGGATACTGCACCGACTATGATCCCCGCAGTGGCGGTGGCAATGCCGATACCGATCATGTTGCGGGCACCGGCGACCAGCCCTTCCCGCAGATCCACCACGCCGTCAGCGACGGTGCCGTAGTCGTGCTTGCCGTCCTGGCGCAGCCAGTTGAGCAGCGGGCGCTGGGTCAGCAGGATGATCACCAGCATCACTGTCCCCCAGAAGGCCGACAGCCCCGGTGAGAGGCGTTCCACCATCAGGCACCATACCAGTACGACCACCGGCAGCAGGAAGTGCAGGCCGGAGAGCAGCACGGCGCGGGTATTGGGCAGCTCGGTGAGCGGCTTGTCGGGATCTTCGGCAGGCAGCGGTTCATTGCTGGCGGCGATCTTCAACAGGGCCACATATGTGGCAGCCAGCAGTACCGAGATCCCCGGCAGGGCGTAGTCACCCAGCGCAGGTTTGAGCCAGCCGAGGCCATAGTAGACCGCCAGCGACAGGCCGCTGATGAGGGCCGCGCCAAAGGCAAAACCGGTCAGGCGGCGCAGCCAGGGTTTGGGTTGATGGTTGCCGATGGGCTGCATGCCCAGTTTCAGCGCCTCCAGATGGACGATGTAGAGCAGCGCTATGTAGGAGATGGCGGCAGGCAGGAAGGCGTGCTTGATGATCTCTACATAGGGGATGCCCACATACTCCACCATCAGGAAGGCGGCAGCCCCCATCACGGGTGGCATGATCTGGCCGTTGACCGAGGAGGCCACTTCCACCGCCCCCGCTTTCTCTGAACTGAAGCCCACCTTCTTCATCATCGGGATGGTGAAGGTGCCGGTGGTCACCACGTTGGCAATCGACGAGCCGGAAATCAGGCCGGTCAGGCCGGAGGCGACCACTGCCGCCTTGGCCGGGCCGCCACGCAGGTGACCGAGCAGGCTGAAGGCGAGCTGGATAAAGTAGTGACCGGCACCGGCCCGCTCCAGCAGGGCGCCGAACAGCACGAACAGGAACACGAAGCTGGTGGAAACGCCGAGGGCGATGCCGAACACCCCTTCGGTAGTGATCCACTGGTGGTTGGCCAGTGCGCTGAAGCTCACCCCGCGGTGTGCCAGCAGTCCCGGCATCCAGGGGCCCGCCAGGCTGTAGACCAGAAAGATGATGGCGATGACCGCCAGTGCCGGCCCCAGCGCGCGGCGCGCCGCTTCCAGCAGCAGCGGAATGCCGATGCAGGCGGTCACCAGATCGGCGGTGGTCAGGGTGCCGGGCCGCAGCGCCAGCGCTTCATACATTACGAACAGGTAAGACGCGGCGCCCGCAGCAATCAGGCCGAGGGCGATATCGCCGAGGGGCACCCGATCCCGCGGTGAGGAGCGAAATGCCGGGAACACCAGAAACGCCAGCAACAGGGCGAAGGTGAGGTGAATGGAGCGGGTTTCGGTGTCATTGAGTACGCCAAACCCCACCATGAAGGAGAGTGGCGAGGCGATCCAGAGCTGGAACAGCGACCAGGCCAGCGCCAGCGTGGTGATGATCCAGCCCAGCGGGCCCAGCGGCAGGCGAGCGCCCACATCCTGGGCGATCAGTTCCTCGGTAGAGAGTTGTTTATCTTGCATAGGGTTAACTTGTGCCAACGAGTACAACAAGAGCAACACCCGCCCCCGCAATCAGGCGGCAGACGGGTGTCGAAGAGAGTGACAAAGGCCCCGGGGCCTTCAATCAGAGCCAGCCGCGCTCTTTGTAGTAGCGGGCAGCCCCTTCATGCAGCGGTGCAGAGAGACCCACCTTGATCATGTCGGCCTCTTTCAGGTCGGCAAAGGCAGGGTGCAGGCGCTTGAAGCGATCCAGGTTGTCGAACACCGACTTGACCAGCTGATAGACCACTTCCGGATCGGTTTTGGCGCTGGTGGAGAGCACCGCTTTGCCACCGATGGAGGGGGTCGGCTTGTCGCTGCCCTTGTAGATGCCGCCCGGGATCTCGGCCTTGCTGTAGTAGCTCTTCTCGGCCAGCAGCTTGTCGATATCGGCGCCGGTCACCGGTACCAGTACCGCATCGGTGGTGGTGGAGGCTTCCTGAATGGCACCGTTCGGGTGACCGACGAAGTAGCTCATGGCGTCGATGTTGTTGTCACCGAGGGCGGAGGCCTGTTCGGCCGGTTTCAGCTCGGAGACCAGGCCGAAGTCGCCCTTCTTCCAGCCTTTGACCGCCATGATCTCTTCCATGGTGTCACGCTGGCCGGAGCCCGGGTTGCCGATGTTGACGCGCTTGCCTTTCAGATCGTCGAAGCTGGCGATCTTGGCATCGCGGCGAGCCAGGATGGTGAACACCTCGCTCTGCAGGGAGAAAACGGCGCGCATATCATCCATGGCCCCTTCGGCCTGGAACGGCGGCAGCCCTTTCATCGCCTTGAACTGGTGGTCGGATTGCATGATGCCGAAGTTGAATTCGCCGCTACGGATGCCGTTGACGTTGGCAACACCACCGCCACTGGCCGGGGCGTTGCACTTGATCTGGTGATCGGCGGCGCCGCGATTGAGGAAGCGGCAGATGGACTGGCCAGCGACATAGTAGACGCCGGTCTGACCGCCGGTGCCTATGGTCACGAAGCGCTCCTGCGCTTGTACCGGACCACCGAATGAGACACCGACCAGAGCCGCCGACAGGGCGCACGCCAAAGTTAATCCTTTCATCTATTCCATCCTTTTCATTGATTTATCTCACCCGTTCCACGGGTGAATGTGCGGTCAAGTCCCGTTCTGCGCCGAGCTTGCCGATAGGGCCTCGTACGAGGAAAGGTCAGGCTGTTACCCCCTCCCAAAAAAAGCCACCATCATCCTGCGGTGAGATAACCGGCGTCCTGCCAGCAGAAGATAATTTGGCCCCAGAGGGGCCAAATAAAAAGCGATAACGACTTCGATTAAGCACATTACACCAACATAAATCAAACAAAACGGCAAAAAAGCAGCGTTAAATATTGAAAAGTTTGATGTCGGTCATCAATTTTTTGATCGGAGATTAATTCGACGGGTATGGCGGGGAGTGATGGGGGATTCTTATGCGGCCCTTGCGTGACAAGGGCCGGGGTCATAATGGATCAGTTGGCCGGGGTGGCCAGATCCAGGATAAAAGCGTATTCCAGCGCAATATCCTCGTAGGCTTTGAAGCGGCCCGACTTGCCACCGTGGCCGGCGTCCATGTCGGTGTTCAGTAACAACTTGTTATCATCCGTTTTCAGATCGCGCAGCTTGGCGACCCACTTGGCTGGCTCCCAATACTGCACTTGCGAGTCGTGCAGCCCGGTGGTGACCAGCAGGTTGGGGTAGGCTTGCGCCTTGACCTGATCGTAGGGGCTGTAGCTCTTCATGTAGTCGTAGTAGCGCTTCTGGTTCGGGTTGCCCCACTCGTCATACTCCCCGGTGGTGAGGGGAATGGACTCGTCCAGCATGGTGGTGACCACATCGACAAACGGCACCTGCGCCACCACGCCGCGATAGAGTTCGGGCGCCTGATTGATGACGGCCCCCATCAGCAGACCACCGGCGCTGCCGCCCATGGCGTAGACCTGATCTTTGGCACCGTAGCCTTGCTCCACCAGCGCCTTGGTGACATCGATAAAGTCATTGAAGGTGTTCTGCTTGTTCAGCTGCTTGCCATCTTCGTACCAGTGACGGCCCAGCTCTTCGCCACCACGGATATGGGCGATGGCGTAGACGAATCCGCGATCCAGCAGGCTCAGGCGCGAGCTGCTGAAGTCGGGGTCCATGCTGGCGCCGTAGGAGCCGTAGCCATAGACCAGCAGTGGATTTTTGGGCGCATCGGCCTGCTCTTTCTTGAACTTGTCCTTGCGATAGACCAGCGACACTGGCACCGATATCCCGTCGCGGGCGGTCACCCAGAGTCGCTCGCTGGCGTACTGGTCGGCCTTGAAGCCAGCCACCGGCTGCTGCTTGAGCAGGGTGCGCTTGCCGCTCGCCATATCCAGCTCATAGGTGGAGGCGGGGGTGGTCATGGAGGAGTAGCCATAGCGCAGGGCGCTGGTATCCGGCTCCGGGTTGTAGGCAAGCCAAGTGACATAGGCGGGATCGTCGAAGGCGATCTCCTTCTCGTCACCGCTCTGCCAGTTGATCTGGCGCAGTCGGGTCAGCCCCTTGTTGCGCTCTTCCAGTACCAGCCAATCCTTGAACAGGGCGTAGCTCTCCAGCAGCACGTCCGGATTGGGGGCGATCACCGCCTTCCAGCGATCGACCGGGCTCTCCTTGGTCTCGTAGAGGCCGAAGTTCTTGCCGTCCTTGTTGGAGCGCACATAGAAGCGGCCGCGGTAGTGATCCAGGCTGTATTCGTGATCCACCTGACGGGGCAGGAACAGGCGTGGGGCGTGCTCCGGTTGGTTGGCATCGATCAGCCGTGCTTCGCCGGTAGTTGTGCTGGAGAGGGCGATGACGATGAAATCTTCCGAGGTGGTGGCGTAGAGGCTGACGTAGAAGGAGTCATCCTTCTCCTCGTAGACCAGCTTGTCCGTGGCCGGATCCGTCCCGAGCGTATGGCGATAGACCTGATAGGGCAGCAGGGTCTGCGGGTGCTTGCGCACATAGAAGACGGTCTTGTTGTCGTTGGCCCACACCAGATTGCCGGAGGTATTTTCCAACTTGTCGGTGGCCCACTGACCGTTCTCCAGATCGAGGAACTGGATCTGGTACTGACGACGGGAGAGGAAATCTTCCGCCACCGCCAGCCAGCGGTTGTTGCGGCTCACCTCAAGGGCGCCGAGGGCATAGAACTCGTGCCCTTCAGCCCGCTGGTTGCTGTCGAGCAGCAGGCTCGCCTGCTCTTCGCCGAGCTTGGTGCGCGAATAGATCCCGTACTCCTTGCCCGGCTCATAGCGGGTCTGGTAGCGGTAGCCATTTTCCACATAGGGCACCGACTCATCCTGCTGGGGGATGCGGGCCACCATCTCTTTGTAGAGCTGTTCGCGCAGGGGGTGGGTCGGCTTGAGCATGGCCTCGGTATAGGCGTTCTCGGCCTCGAGGTATTGCAGTACTTCCGGCGCCTGACGCTGGTCGTCGCGCAGCCAGTAGTAGTTGTCGATGCGGGTATCCCCGTGTTTTTTCAGGGTGCGGGGATGTTTGGCGGCCACGGGCGGCTGGATTGGATGTTCGCTTGTCAGCATGACGGGCTCTTCATTGGCATAAGTGGGGGGGAGAACTGTCAGAAAGGCTAGCAGCAGAACTCCTCGGGAAAAGGTAAACATGTCGCATCCTTGGCGCTGGAAAGGGTTGGTAGACCTGAGCATCGGCTCCATGAATTGGCATTAAATCTGCCCCTTGTTGCCGGTGGTTGCAAGCAATCCCTTGTTATTGCAGGAAATGTAATCAAAAAAAGCCGCTATCTCGCGATAGCGGCCCTCTTTCTGGTCATGAGCGGCAAGAGTCCGCTCAGGTGTGCCTCACATGATATGGGAGTGCCCTCTCATGGCCAGTTTTCGTCAGCCGGGGTAGCTCGACCAGCGGTTGGTCGTGCCCTCGTTGCTGATACTCAGTACCTCATAGGGATGACCCGGAATATCCATGCCAGGTGCACTCTGGGGCATGCCCGGAATGGTCAGGCCACGGATCGCCGGTTTTTCCCTGAGCAGCTTCTGCACATCGGCGGCGGGTACATGCCCCTCGATCACATAGCCATTTACGATACCGGTATGGCAAGAGGCCAATTCCGGCGCGATACCGTATTGCTGCTTCACTGCGCCGAGCTGTTCGGTTTCGATGACCTCCAGTTCGAAGCCATTCTGCTCCATGTGCTCGTTCCAGCTTTGGCAGCAGCCACAATATTTGGATTTGTAGACGGTCATCTTCTCGGCCGCGAGGGCCGAAAAGCTGACGGTACCGGCCAGCATGGCCAGTAACAGGGGTTTGTACATCACTCACCTCAGATTGAAAGAAAAGATGCCCGATACGGGATGCGTTTCAGATCTGGGTACGTGGGGGACGTTCGAGCCGCTCGCACGGAGCGTCCGGCGTAAAGAGAGAGGGGGAGGCGAAGTCGGGGGTATCCGGTTCCAGCACGGCGACCGTCAGGCTGTCGCTGCCTACCAGCGTCATCGAGAGGGCGGTGGTAAAGCTGCCGCAGGGCATTGCTTTTTCCAGGGTAAGCTCGCTCTGGCTGCAGTGGGTGGTCAGGGTACAGAGATCGGTTGCGGCCCGGCTGCCAAACGACATCAACACCAGCACCAGGCTCCACAAGGGGAGCCAGCGACGGGCGTGAGCGAGTTGGCGACGGGTGAGAACCATGGAATGACTCGGAAAAAACAAGGGGCACATGGTAACCCTGTGCCCCGGGGGAGGGTCAAGCCCTCCCCATGGTGTCAGTCAGCCAGGATTCAAGGTTGCTGACGGGTCGCCGCCAGCACGATCTCGCGCACGCAGACGTTGGCAGGCTGGTTCCAGGCGTAGAGCACGGCATCGGCGATCACTTCCGGCGCAATGACGCCGCCCATCTGATCTTTCCAGTCGTGATAACCGGCCTTGATGCTCTCGTCAGTGGTGTGGCTGAGCAGCTCGGTCTCCACCGCACCCGGGGCAATGGTCACCATCCGCACGCCGACATCGGCCACCTCTTCCCGGATGTTCTCGGTCAGGGCGTGCACGGCAAACTTGGTGGCGCAGTAGGCGGCATGGTTCGGGAAGGTCTTGCGACCGGCGATGGAGCTGATGTTGATGATGGTACCGCTGCGGTGCTCCTTCATGCCTGCCAGCACTGCGTGGACGCCATTCAGCACGCCCATCACGTTGATGTTGAGCATCTGCTGCCACTCGGCGGGATCCTGCACGTCGGCCTGACCCAGCAGCATGACACCGGCGTTGTTGACCATGCAGCCCACCGGGCCAAATTGGGCTTCTGCCTGCTGGACGGCGGCTTTCATGGCGGCGGTGTCGGTCACATCGACCCCGATGCAGAGGGTATTCGGCAGACCGAGAGCCTGCATCGGCTCGACCCGGCGGGCCAGCAGCAGCAGCGGATGACCGGCGGCAGAGAAGGCACGGGCGATGGCGGCACCGATCCCGGCGGAGGCGCCGGTGATCACGACGAGAGATTTGGACATGGGTCTTTCCTTCTGATTCAAGAGTCGGTTTGAGCAAACAGGTGGCTGGCCAGCACGGAACCCAATCACTATAGTCACTGTATCTATAAGTGATAAATATTGTTTTCCGCTGGTTATCATCTGAAAAAACTATGGTTGGTTTATGCTGGACTTGAGATTGCTGCGTTTCTTCATCGCCATCTATGAAGAGAAGAACATCACGGCGGCGGCCGAGCGCTGCCACGTCAGCCAGCCCTCCCTCTCGGCGGGACTGCGCCAGCTTGAAGAGGCGCTCGGTGACAGCCTGTTTGTCCGGGGCAAGAAGGGGGTGGTGGCGAAAGATCCGGCCCACTATCTCTATCCCCACGCGGTCAAGCTGGTGGAGGAGGCGCGCCGTTTGCCGGAGCTGTTTCGCCAGAAAGCGACGCGTGCGAGGCTCAATATCGCCATCATGCCGGACTTGAGTCGCCGCCGGGTGGCCGGGCTGTTGCAGCAAGTACAGCGCGTGTTGCCGCAGCTGGATCTCACCCTCTCCGACTACACCACGCCCGCCGACTGCCGCTTGACGCTGGATGCCCTGCGCCGGGAGGACGAGATCTTCCTGCCGCTGTGGGAGGAGGATTACGTGCTCTGCGTGCCGGTCGACCATCCCCTGGCCAGTCGCGGGAAGATCGAGCTGGCCGAGCTGCAACATTATGATTTTATTGAGTGCCCGCCCTGCGAAGCCCATCAGCAGACTATCGGCCTGCTGGCCTGTGACCGGCTTACCCTCAATCTGGTGGCCAAGGCCGAGAGCAAGGGGCTGGTGATGGCGCTGGTGCTGGCGGGGGTTGGCATCAGTTTTCTGCCGGACGGGCTGGTGGAGGATGAGGCGGGGCTCTGTACCCTGCCGGTGAGCGGGCCGCGGATGTTTCGCCGGATCGGGTTCTGCTATCCCGCCCACCAGACCCTCAATCCGGCGCTGCGGGAACTGATACCCGAGTTGGCAGGTTATGGCGCTTCCTGATAAGGTCGCTTTCCTGTGCACCTTTACGATGCAGCTCCCCAGACTCCCCTTTTCTGTTTACCGCGCCTTGCACCGCAAGGCTTTGTTCGGGTGATGTGGTCATGAAACGCATTCTGGTTATTTTTTCCCATCCCGCGCTGCAGAGCTCGCGGGCCAACAAGCAGCTGTTGCAGGCGATTGAGGGGCTGGAGGGGGTCACGGTTCACGACCTCTACCAGCACTATCCCGACATGTTCATCGATGTGAAGCGGGAGCAGGCGCTGCTCTGTGAGCATGACATCATCGTCTTTCAGCACCCGTTTTACTGGTACTCCTGCCCGGCCATCATGAAAGAGTGGATGGATCTGGTGCTGGAGTATGGCTACGCCTACGGCCCCGAAGCCCACGCCCTCAAGGGCAAGCAGTGGCTGAGCGCCATCACCACCGGCGGGGCGCCGGAGTCCTACTGCAGCGATGGGTACAACAGCCGACCGCTGCTCGATTTTCTGCTCCCATTTCAACAAGCTGCCACCTTGTGCGGCATGAACTGGTTGCCCCCTTTCGTGCTGCACTCCTTTCACAAGATCAAGGATCCCGCCGCCCTGCGCCGTTGCGGTCAGGATTACCGCCAGCTGCTCTGCGCCCTGCGTGACGATCAGCTGACCCCGGAGCAACTGGCCGGGCGCCCCTATCTGCGCGACCTGCTGGAGGTGCTCTGATGAAACACGGGTTGATTGTTGGCCGAGCTCATGAGCCGGATCGGCTGTTCACACGGAGGGCTGACTGATGGGCCACGGGATCCTGTTTGATGCCTTTATCTATCTCTCTGCCGCCGTCATCGCGGTGCCGCTGGCCAAGCGCTGGGGGCTGGGTTCGGTGCTCGGCTATCTGCTGGCGGGGATCATCATAGGCCCCTTTCTGCTGGGGCTGGTGGGGGAGCAGAAGGATGTGATGCACTTCGCCGAGTTTGGCGTGGTGCTGATGCTGTTTCTGGTCGGTCTTGAATTGCGTCCGGCCCTCTTGTGGCAACTGAAGGGACCGATCCTCGGCACCGGCGGCTTGCAGGTGCTACTCACTACCGCCGCGCTGACTGGAGTCGCACACCTTATTGGTCTGCCGCTGCAACAGGGGCTGGCCATCGGCTTGATCCTGGCGCTCTCCTCCACCGCCATCGTGTTGCAGAGCCTGCAGGAGCGCAAGCTGATGCAGAGCGAGAGCGGTCGCTCTGCCTTTGCGGTGCTGCTGTTTCAGGACATCGCCGTCATTCCGATCCTGGCGATCCTGCCGCTGCTGGCCATGGCGCCGGTCGCCAGCAGTGGTGGCTCCGAGCTGGCGGGTTGGCAACATGGTCTGCTGGTGGTCGCGGCGATCTCCGGCATCGTGCTGGGTGGCCACTACCTGATGCGGCCGGTGTTTCGTGCCATCGCCCAGTCCCATATGCGGGAGATCTTCGTCGCCGCCGCCCTGCTGCTGGTGATCGCCATCGCGGTGCTGATGGAGTCGGTGGGGCTCTCGCCCGCTCTTGGCTCCTTCCTCGCCGGTGTGGTGCTGGCCGACAGCGAATATCGCCACGAGCTGGAGGCGGACATAGAGCCGTTCAAGGGCTTGCTGCTTGGCCTGTTCTTTATGTCGGTGGGGGCGGGGATCGACTTCGGGCTGTTTGCCGAGCACCCCTTCCTCATCCCGACGCTGGTGGTTGGTCTGATGGCGCTCAAATGGCTGGTGCTGATGGCGCTCGGCTTTGCCATCCGCATCTCGCCGAGTCAGCGCTGGACCTTTGCGCTGGCGTTGGCGCAAGGGGGGGAGTTTGCCTTCGTGCTCTTCTCGTTTGCCGCCCAGAACCGGGTGCTGCCCGGTGAGACCATCTCGCTGCTGACGCTGGTGGTGGCGCTCTCCATGGCGCTCACCCCGCTGCTGCTGATCCTCAACGATCGGGTGATCCAGCCCTGGTTCGATTACCGTAACCAGAGCGACGCACCGCAGCATGAGCAACCTGAGCTGGTGGAGCATCCGGTGATCATCGCGGGCTTCGGCCGCTTCGGTCAGATCGTGGGGCGTCTGCTGCACGGTCACGGCATCGGTACCACCATCCTCGAGCAGGATGCCAGTCAGATAGAGACCCTGCGCAAGTATGGCTATCAGGTCTTCTATGGCGATGCCAGCCGGATCGATCTGCTCCATGCCGCAGGGGCACACAAGGCGAAGTTGCTGGTGCTCTCCATCAACGATCCGGCTACCTCGCTGGCGGTGATAGAGATGGTCCAGAAGCACTTCCCGCACCTGAAGATCCTGGCGCGAGCGCTGGATCGACCCCATGCCCACGAGATCCTGCGCCACGGGGTCGAGAGCGTGCACCGGGAAACCCTGGGCTCGGCGGTCGATCTGGGGGTGGAAGCCCTGACCCAGCTCGGTTTTCGGGCCAACCAGGCCTGGCGGGCGGGACAGACCTTCAAGCAGCACGATAACTGGCTGTTGCGCGAGCAGGTCAACTATCTGGACGACGAACACACTTATATCAACAAGAGCCTGCAATACCGGGAGATCCTCTCCGATCTGTTGCAAGACGACGAGGAGGGGCAGGAGCGTATCCATGCCCACAACTGGAACAGCGGGCTACCCGACGACGACAAGGAAGCAAAATGATTGCCTATTACCCCATGTTCAAACACCTGCATATGACGCTGGCGCTGGTCAGTCTGCTGCTCTTTATCTATCGCTGGAGTCTGGCGCTGGCCGGCAGCGCTCGGTTGCAGCAGAAGTGGCTGAAGATCCTCCCGCATATCAACGACACCTTCCTGCTGCTGTTTGGTGTGTTGCTGGCGGTGGCCTTGCAGTTGAGCCCGGGTCAACAACCCTGGCTGATGGCCAAGCTGATTGCACTGGTGCTCTATATCGGTCTGGGTGTCATGGCGCTCAAGCGCCCGGCCCGCGGTCAGAAGCTGGTGGCCGGTGTGGCAGCGCTGGCGGTGTTTGGCTACATGGTCGGAGCGGCCATCACCAAGTCAGCCTGGTCGTGGCTTATGTGAGCAAAAGGGGAGAGTCATGCACTCCCCTGAAATCATATTCTGTGATGAATTAATTAATCGGAGTTTTATGCTAGCAATAAATCGCAAGATAGAACTTTCATTTGAGGGATTTTTGGCTAATTTTAGCCTCTAGCGGCTCCTTTTTTGAGTGCGTTGTCTTTATAAATCAGTTGCTTAGTGTGTTTTGTATGAAAATGGCGACAGTTGTCGCAGCAAAACTTGCGACATAGACTGTCGCAAGTCACGACTAGCATACAGTCAACGCTAAACCAGTGAAGGCAAGCACCATGAGCAAGAAGCTGTTACGACAACTGACCTTGGCGCGTTGCATCCCGCACCGCCCTTACAAGCTGACCGCCAGCCAACTCCAAGTAAAACTGGAAGAGGAAGGCATCCACGTCAGTCTGCGTACCGTGCAACGGGACCTGGAAGAGATGTCCGGCATGGGACTGTTCGACCTCACCTCGGACGAGCGCAGCAAACCCCATGGCTGGTGCTTTGAGCGCCACGGCCTCAACGACTTTGCCAATATCATGCCGCTCTCGCTGGCGGTGGCCCTGAAAACCTGGAGTGATCAGGCGAGCCAACTGTTGCCGGCGAGTGTACTGACCGAATTGAACCCGCTGGTCGACAAGGCGAGCCAGGTGATCCGCGACAGCCAGAGCGAACTGGCCGAACGCTGGCTGGAGAGTGTCCACCAGTCACCGCGTCCGTTTGCCGGCAACCCGGAGATCCGCCGCAGCACCCTGATCCGCGATGCGCTCTGGCGTGGTCGCAAGTTCAGTGCCGAGATCCAGCGCGTGATCAAAGAGCGTACCGTGTGGCTCTGCTACGACCGTATCAACCCGCTCGGCATTCTCAATCAGCCGGACGGTCCGATCCTGCTCTGCACTCTGTCCGAGCTGGATCCCAAGGTCTACGGCATCCCGTTTGACCATATCAAGAACGTGGAGCTGACCAACTTCAGCGCCACCCAGCCGAAGGATTTCAATATCCAGAAGCTGATCCGCGATCAGGGCTATCAGGATGTGAGCGGCCCGATCCGCTTCGTCGGTCGGATCGATGCCAACAGCCAGTCGCTGGTGGATAACCAGATCCCCGGCAATAATCCGCGCATGACCCGCTATGACAAGCGCAGCGTGGTGGTGGAGACCGAAGTGCAGGACACCCCGGAGTTTCGCAGCTGGTTGAACAACATCGGCGGTGAACTGGAGGTGCTGGCACCGGAATCGTTGCGCAAGGCCTATCTCAATCCGGCCAACCGCTTGAGCTGATTAAAAAATTGGAATGTTGAAGAGTCGAGCCTGGTCTCGGCTCTTTTTTTGCGGTTTTTTTAAGCATATTTATTCAACTAATTTTTAAGTCTTAACGTCAGGATTGAACCGTTTTCCTGCTCCGTTTTTGGGGGCGAAACACGTGTAAGAGATCTGCCATAGCGACTGTAAGAGGCTGGCGCTTTGAGCCGTACGCGAAGCCATGCCAGAATGATCGAGCTTTCCCGTGAAACTAAATAACTAACTGATATTAAAGGGTTAGTTTTTAAGTTCGTATTTTGGGATGGGAGCTGCATCGGATCTTTATCATTGGATGGCCCTTGTTCGGGGGGCGCATTTCCTTAGTATGGGTCTCACAAGGACGGAGCTGGTCCGGCAGGATGCAGGGCAGCGCATAAAGATGGAATAGTCCGCAGGATGTGGACAAGGGATACCTCAGGATGAGTTCGATAATCAGGATGGTTATCGTCACGGATGAATAAAGGAACACCGCGGGATGCGGCAGGACACTCTCGGGATGGGAGCAGAACGAACGGAACCTCGTTCTTCAGGATGAACAGGACCTCGCCGGATGCGAGAGGAATACTTCAGGATGAAGTGAGATAACCCGGATGGTTATCTGTCAGGAAGACGCAAGGAACCCCACAGGACGTGGTAATGGACACCTCCAGGATGGAGACAGTGAAGCAGTTCAGGATGAATTGCCAGGCTAGGAACGCCGCAGGACACGCCAACGGATTGGAAAGGGGATATTCCAAAGGATTAGGATAACGTCAGGGATTGCAGGGAGCATTGCAGTTCTACGGACAGGACGACACGACTCTAGGGGACGGCTACCGCCGTCCCCTTTTCTTTTATGGTTTGTCCGAGAGATTGCCGCGCTGGGCGGCGTTGACGATCTCTTGCAGGCGCTGACGAATGTCGACCATGCCAAACACGCCAAATATCAGCACAGTGACAAATTCGGCCTTGGTGACAGCGAAGTAGCGTTTGCAAGCTGCCTTGATCATGCTGGCCTGCAGCCAGTGCAGCAGGGCGACGATCACGCCGCAGACCGGCAGAAAGCCGTTGAGTTTGCCGGGCAGCGGGGCAATCAGGCTCACCAGCACGCCAAACCAGAAGAACAATATCAGCCCCATCGCCAACAGATTAAAGACCCGCTTCATTGTTTACCTCCCGTAGATAGAGTTGATAACAGACCTGACCTGCCTGCTTGTCCTTGAGCCATTGTCCAAATTGACGGGGAGGGCCACTGCGCCCATCCCCCCCTTTAAACTGCAGCGTCATTCTTGGTGTCCCGCAGATAGAGCTGGTAGCAGACCTGACCGGCCTGTTTGTCCTTGAGTAGTTGCCAGTCGGCAGGTAGCGCCAGATCGGCCATCTCTTTTTCCCGCTCCAGATAGATGAGGGCGTCCGCTGCCAGCCAGCCGCGCTGCTCCAGCAGTTCGCACACTTGCGGCAGCAGGTCGCGGCGAAACGGCGGATCGAGGAACACCAGATCAAACGGCGTGGCCGGGCCTTGCAGCCAGCTCACTGCATCTGACTGGATCACCTGACCCTGACTGCTGCCGAGGGCGGTCAGGTTCTTCTTGATCTGGTCAGCGGCCCCTTTGTCCATCTCGATCAGGGTCACCTGCTCGGCATAGCGCGACAGCGCCTCCAGCCCGAGTCCGCCGCTACCGGCAAACAGATCCAGGCAGCGGGTGCCGCGAATGTGGGGGGCCAGCCAGTTGAAGATGGTCTCCTTGACGCGATCCGTGGTGGGTCTGAGCCCCTCCACATCCTTGACCGGCAATTTGCGGCCTCGCCACTGGCCGCTGATGATTCTTACAAAGCCCGATTTTCCTTGCGGGGCGGGACTCTTGCTCGGGTTGCTACGGCTGGATTTCACTCTGGGCATCGCGTTTCATCGTCAGAAAATAAAGTGGTAGTATAAGGCGGTTCATTTTTATGCCGACCCGCCAAGGGACGGCTATCTTAGCAGTCAGCCTTTGATGTGAGTATTTTTAGATGGCAAAAGGTTTGTTTTCCTGGCTGGGTTTCGGCCGCAAGAAAGAAGAGGCTGAGGCTGTCCAACCACAGACACCCCAAGCCACCCCCGTTACCGTTGAGCCCGAGGTCACTGCTACCCCCGCTCCCGTTTCCGATACCACTGTTTCCGATAGTACGCCGGCTGTTTCCCCCGAAGTGCCTGCCAGCGCACAGAATCCCGTTTTGCAAGATGATTGCTGCCTGCCGACCGAGCTGGACGACCACGGCCCGCTGGTGGTGGAGGAGTGCGCCTCCGATCTGGAGCCGGTGATCGTCAACGAAGCGCTGATCGCCGAAGAGGAGCGTGCCGCTGAAGCCGCTCGCACTGCCGCAGAGGCGCAAGCCGCTGAGGTCAAGGCAGCCGAAGAGGCTCGTATTGCTGCCGAAGCCCGTTCTGCAGAAGAGGCTCGCATTGCTGCCGAAGCCCGCGCTGCAGAAGAAGCACGTATCGCTGCCGAAG
>NZ_QAJD01000083.1:0-9548 GCF_003061465.1 Aeromonas sp. HMWF017 | reverse complement strand
CTCGTATCGCCGCCGAGGCTCGCGCCGGAGAAGAGGCCCGCATCGCCGCCGAAGCTCGCGCCGCGGAAGAAGCTCGTATTGCTGCCGAGGCTCGCACCGCGGAAGAGGCTCGTATTGCTGCCGAGGCTCGCGCCGCGGAGGAGGCTCGTATTGCTGCCGAGGCTCGCGCTGTGGAAGAGGCTCGCATTGCTGCCGAGGCTCGCGCCGCGGAAGAGGCTCGTATTGCTGCCGAAGCTCGCGCTGCGGAAGAGGCCCATATCGCTGCCGAGGCTCGCGCCGCGGAAGAAGCTCGCATTGCCGCCGAAGCTCAGGCTGCGGAAGAAGCCCGTATCGCCAAAGAGGCCCAGCGAGCGGAAGATATGCGCCTGGTCGCCGCGATGGAGGCTGAGGCCGCTGCACTGGCTGCTCTGCCGTTGGCCGCCAAGGTGGACGACGACACCCAGGACAAACCGCAGCGGGAGGGCTTCTTTGCTCGCCTCAAGCGCAGTCTGGTGCGCACCAAGGAGAATATCGGTTCCGGTTTCTTCGGCCTGTTTCGTGGCAAGAAGATCGACGACGAGCTGTTTGAAGAGCTGGAAACCCAGCTGCTGACCGCCGATCTCGGTGTGGATACCACCACTCGCATCATCGAAGGGCTGGTGCAGCACGCGGATCGCAAGCAGCTCAAGGATGCCGAGGCGCTCTACGGCCTGCTCAAGCAGGACATGGGCGAGATGCTGGCCAAGGTCGAACAGCCGCTGGTGATCGACACCAGCAAGAAGCCTTATGTGATCCTGATGGTCGGCGTAAACGGCGTCGGCAAGACCACCACCATCGGCAAGCTGGCCAAGCAGTTCCAGGCCGAGGGCAAGAGCGTGATGCTGGCGGCGGGTGACACCTTCCGTGCCGCAGCGGTCGAACAGCTGCAGGTTTGGGGTCAGCGCAACAATATTCCGGTGATTGCCCAGCACACCGGCGCCGATTCCGCTTCTGTCATTTATGACGCCATCGAGGCCGCCCGCTCCCGCGGGGCTGACGTGCTGATCGCCGACACCGCCGGTCGCCTGCAGAACAAGAGCAACCTGATGGAAGAGCTCAAGAAGGTCGTGCGGGTGATGAAGAAGCTGGATGAAGAGGCGCCCCACGAGATCATGCTGACTCTGGATGCAGGCACCGGCCAGAACGCCCTGAGCCAGGCCAAGCTGTTCAGCGAGGCGGTTGGCCTGACCGGCATCACCCTCACCAAGCTGGATGGCACGGCCAAGGGCGGCGTCATCTTCGCGGTGGCCGACAAGTTCCAGATCCCGATCCGCTACATCGGGGTGGGCGAGGGGATCGACGATCTGCGTCCCTTCGTTGCCAACGATTTCATCGAGGCGCTCTTCAGCCGCGATGAATAAGTCCGGCCGCGATGAGTCAGCTCAGCCGTGATGAGTAAGTGTTCCATACCCCGACTCCGGTCGGGGTTTGTCAATTTCAGGGAACCGTTATGATTCGTTTTGACAAGGTCAGCAAGGTATACAGCGGCGGCCATCAGGCGCTGCAAAAGGTCAGCTTTCACCTGCGCAAGGGGGAGATGGCTTTTCTGACCGGGCACTCGGGGGCGGGCAAGAGTACCCTCCTCAAACTGATCAGCGTGATGGAGCGTCCGACCGATGGTCGCGTCTTCTTTCATGGTGATGATGTCAGCCATATCCAGCGCAGCCAGATCCCCTATGTTCGCCGCCAGATCGGGATGATCTTTCAGGATCACCGCCTGCTGATGGACCGCACCGTGTTCGACAACGTGGCGCTGCCGCTGGTGATCGATGGCTACAGCCACGCCGATATCAACAAGCGGGTGGCGGCGGCGCTGGACAAGGTGGGGTTGCTCGGCAAGGAGCGCTACCAGCCGCGCATGCTCTCCGGTGGTGAGCAGCAGCGGGTCGGCATCGCCCGCGCCATCGTCAACAAGCCGCCGCTGCTGCTGGCGGATGAACCGACTGGCAACCTGGATCCCCAGCTCTCCATGGATATCATGCGGCTATTCCAGGAGTTCAACAATTTTGGGGTCTCGGTACTGATTGCCACCCACGATCTGGGGCTGATCGCCCGTATGCGCTATCGCACCCTGACCCTCAAGGCGGGCCGCATGTATTCGGCCGGGGAGGAGCTCTGATGGCTATCGTTCGTCATAAACAACCGCCGCTGCGCCGTCTGATTATGTACGGGGTTGACCATGTGCGGCAGGCGTTTGCCAGTCTCGGGGAGCTGTGGCGCAATCCGCTCGCCTCACTGATGACGCTGGCGGTGCTCGGCGTCAGCTTGGCACTGCCCTCCTGTTTCCATGTGCTGCTGAAAAACGCCGAGGTGGTGGAGGGGAGCTGGCAGAGCAGTTCCCAGATCTCCCTTTACCTGCGCAAGGATCTGCCGGAGCAGAGCATTCTCGATCTGCAGCACAGGATCCTGCTCTATCCCGAGGTGGATTCGGTCACCTACCTGAGTCGTGACGATGCGTTGCGGGAGTTTCGCGAGATCTCCGGCTTCGGCGATGCCCTCGATTATCTGGACAGCAACCCGCTGCCGCCGGTGCTGAGCGTCATTCCGGATCCACGCTGGCAGAACCCGGAAGGGGCCGCCGAGCTGCTCAGCAAGCTCAACAACGAGGTGGGGGTCGAACAGGGCAAACTGGATCTGCAGTGGTTGACCCGGTTGCAGGGGATCATGAACCTGCTGCGCCACACCATTACCGGTATCGCGGTGCTGCTGCTTTCCGCCGTGTTGCTGATCGTCGGCAATACCCTGCGTCTCAACATCCTCAACCAGCGTTCCGAGATTGAAGTGCTCAAGCTGGTGGGGGCGACCGATTCCTTTATTCATCGTCCTTTCCTCTATACCGGTATCTGGTTCGGGGTGATCGGCGGCATGCTGGCCTGGTGGCTGACCGAAGTGATGGTGATCTGGAGCGAAGGGGTGGTGAAGGAGCTGGCGGGCTTGTATAACAGTAACTTCCGGCTGGTTGGCATGGGAGCGGTAGACGGGATCAATCTGATCTTGCTGGGCGCCCTGCTGGGGCTGATTGCCTCCTGGTTCTCGGTCCATCGCCACATTCGCGACATCGAACCATCCTGATTATTTTGTCATCAAAGTAAATCGCTGGATTTTGAGAGGCGGATCAAGTAAAAGAGGGGCCGTTTCTGGCTTGGCCCCCATAGTCAGAGTATTCTGAATAACAATGATCTTCCGGATCTTCGCTAGATCCAGTGAACCTTCTGATTTATAAGCAGTCTATTAAAGCTGAAGCATTTATACGGGTGTGGCCCCTCTGCCTTGCTCGTCAGACTTGGCAAGCATGTGAAGGTTGCGAGCTCCGCAACAATGGACTTAGCATGCTACTTTTCGGGGGTCCTTCATTGTGACCCCCTTTTTTTGACTGTTCATTCATGATTCATCCTGCAGGCTTAAGATAAGCCGGTCTAAAACTGGGCATGTTCTTTGATACACGCCGCAGAATGGCATCCGGTCAGTAGACAGACCCTCTCAGGGTGTTAGACTGATTCGATTGAAAAGTAAGAGGTAACAGATGGGAACTTCATTGCAGCGCACTATGGCTCTGATTCCGCAAGGTAGTCTGGAAGGCTATATCCAGGCAGTAAACTCTATTCCTGTGCTGAGCGCAGAGGAAGAGCGTGAACTGGCTGAGCGTTTGCAGCAGGATGGCGATCTCGAGGCTGCTCGTCAGCTGGTTATGTCGCACCTGCGCTTTGTCGTTCATGTCGCCAAGAGTTATGCCGGTTACGGCCTGCCTCAGGCCGATCTGGTTCAGGAAGGCAACATCGGCCTGATGAAGGCGGTCAAGCGCTTCGACCCGACGGTCGGCGTGCGTCTGGTCTCCTTTGCCGTGCACTGGATCAAGGCCGAAATCCACGAATATGTCCTGCGCAACTGGCGCATGGTCAAGGTGGCGACCACCAAGGCCCAGCGCAAGCTCTTCTTCAACCTGCGCAAATCCAAAAAGCGTCTGGGCTGGCTGAACCACGAAGAGGTTCAGGCCGTTGCGGCCGACCTCGGCGTTTCTGCCGCTGACGTGACCGAAATGGAAGCGCGGATGGCCAACTACGATCAGGCGTTCGATCTGGTGGGTGATGATGAAGAAGAGGGCGGTTTCGCTCCTGTTCATTATCTGGAGGACAAATCCTCCGATCTGGCCGCGACCATCGAGAACGACAACTGGGACGATCACGCGACCCGTCGTCTGAGCTCGGCCCTCGCCACTCTGGATGAGCGCAGCCAGCACATCATCCGCGCCCGCTGGCTCGATGATGACAGCAAGACCACTCTGCAGGAGCTGGCCGATACCTACGGCGTCTCTGCCGAGCGTGTGCGTCAGCTTGAGAAAAACGCACTCAAGAAGCTGAAAGATGCCATGGAAGCCTGATGCTTCCTCTCATAAAAACAGGGCCTGATGGCCCTGTTTTTGTTTCGCAGGGATCTGGTCGGCCTTGCTTTGGTTACCCTTGAGTGTGTTATGTTGCCGCCACTGCCACATTAGGGAGAGCAGAAGTGAAACTGTTGAACGACCTGTTTACCAACAACCGTGAGTGGGCCGAACGGATCAAGGCCGAAGATCCCGCCTTCTTTGCCACTCTTTCTGCCCAGCAGGCCCCCGAATACCTCTGGATCGGTTGTTCCGACAGCCGGGTACCCGCCAACCAGCTGATGGGCTTGCTGCCGGGGGACGTCTTCGTCCACCGCAACGTCGCCAATCTGGTGGTACATACCGATTTCAACTGCCTCTCCGTGCTGCAATACGCGGTGGAAGTGCTCAAGGTGAAGCACATCATCGTCTGCGGCCACTATGGCTGCGGCGGCGTCAAGGCCGCGATGCAGAATCAGGAGCTGGGTCTCATCGACAACTGGCTGCGCAACATCAAGGATGTCTACTTCAAATATGGTGAAGAGCTCGAGGCCATCGAGGATGAGCATGAGCGCTTCGACTACCTGTGCGAGCTGAACGTCGCCGAGCAGGTCGCCAACGTCTGCCACACCACCATCATCCAGAATGCCTGGCGCAAGGGGCAGGAGCTGGCGGTGCATGGCTGGATCTACGGGATCAAGGATGGCTTGTTGCACGATCTCGATCTCTGCATCAGCGGGCCGGATCAGATCCCCGACGTCTACCGCGCCTGGCCGGACATGCGTCCGCCACACCGTCGGCGCTAAGGAGCACCCCGTTGGCGCCAGCCCTCTACCTGCAGATCAAGCAGCATATTCTGGATCGGATCCGCGAACGCCACTATCAGGCAGGGGATCGGATCCCGACCGAAGCGGCCTTGTGCGAGCAGTTCACCGTGAGCCGGATGACGGTCAACCGGGCGCTGCGCGAACTGGTGGCCGAGGGGTGGCTGGTGCGTACCGCCGGATCCGGCAGCTTCGTGGCGGATCGGCGTACCGAATCGCCGCTGCTGGCCATTCGCAACATTGCCGACGAGATTGCCGAGCGGGGCAGTGAATACAGCGCCCGGGTGATCCGGCTGCAGCGGCTGGCCGCCGACGAGAAGGTGGCGGTACAGCTGGGGCTGCGGGTTGGCGCCCCGATTTTCCACAGTCTCATCGTCCATCAGGCTGATGGTGAACCGCTGCAACTGGAGGAGCGCTTTGTCGATGCCGAGCGGCTACCGGGTTACGGCGAGCAGGATTTCACGAAGCAGACTCCCAACCGCTATCTGATGGAGCTTTGCCCCCTGTCGGAGATGGAGCACGTGGTGGAAGCTGTGTTGCCGAGTGCCGGTGAGGCGGGATTGTTGCAAATTCGCGTGGATACACCCTGCCTATTGTTGCACAGGCGCACCTGGTCGGAAGGACATCTGGTCTCCTACGCCAGATTGCTCTCCCCCGGTTCTCGCTACAAGCTGAGCTCCAAGGCGCAGCTTTCCTGATTGTCTATACAAATAGATTGTTCTCAAGCCCACCTCTCGGTGGGTTTTTTTGTGCTTAAACTCTAAGTTTGATGCTGTTATCAGGATGTGAACGCCGCTCTTTCTTTCGTCATAGAGATCGACTATAAGAATATGTATATACATTTGAGGTCGCTATGAACAAGGAACTGTTGAACTGCGAACGGGTCTGGCTCAACGTGACGCCCGCTACCCTGAATGATGAGCTGGCCGACTACGGCCTGCTGCCGCTCCACGCCATCGGCGTGAAGGATGGCAAGATCCACGCGCTGGTGCCGATGGCCGAATTGAAGGGGTCGTATCCCGCTCACTGGCAGGATATGCGGGGCAAGCTGGCCACCCCCGGCCTTATCGATTGTCACACCCATCTGGTCTTCGCCGGTAGCCGTGCCGAGGAGTTCGAGCTGCGCCAGCAGGGGGTGCCCTATGCGGAGATCGCCCGTCGGGGCGGTGGCATCATCAGCACGGTGCGTGCGACCCGTGCCGCCAGCGAAGAGCTGCTGTTCGAGCTGGCGTTGCCGAGGGTGACATCCCTGATCCGCGAAGGGGTCACCACGGTGGAGATCAAGTCCGGCTATGGCCTGACGCTGGATGACGAACTCAAGATGCTGCGGGTGGCCCGCCGACTGGAAGAGGCGTTGCCGATCCGGGTCACAACCACTCTGCTGGCGGCCCATGCGGTGCCGCCGGAGTATCGCGACGATCCCGACAGCTGGGTCGAGACCATCTGCCAAGAGATCATTCCAGCCGCCGCCGAGGCGGGTCTGGCCGATGCGGTGGATGCCTTCTGCGAGCATATCGGCTTCTCGCTGGCCCAGACCGAGCAGGTCTATCTGGCGGCGGATCAATACGGCCTGCCGGTGAAAGGGCATATGGATCAGCTCTCCAACCTCGGTGGCAGCACGCTTGCCGCCAACTTCGGTGCACTCTCGGTGGATCATCTGGAGTATCTGGATCCGGAAGGGATCCTGGCGCTTGCCCATCGCGGCGTGGTCGCCACCCTGCTGCCCACCGCCTTTTACTTCCTCAAGGAGACCAAGCTGCCGCCGGTCGCCGCGCTGCGCAAGGCGGGGGTGCCGATGGCGGTTTCCTCCGACATCAACCCGGGCACGGCCCCCATCGTCTCGCTGCGGATGGCCATGAACATGGCCTGTACCCTGTTTGGTCTGACTCCGGTGGAGGCGATGGTCGGGGTGACCCGCCACGCCGCCAAAGCGCTTGGCGAGCAGGAACGCCTTGGCCAGCTCAGGGTGGGGATGGCCGCCGACTTCCTGATCTGGCACTGCGCCCATCCGGCCGAGTTGAGCTACATGGTCGGCGTCGATCAGCTGGCAGGCCGCATTTTCAACGGCGAGGAGACCCTCCATGGATAAGTTCAACCCGATCGACATGGCGCTTTGGAAGGGACGTGAGGATCCGGAAGATGGCGAACTGGCCCTGCGCTGGCACGACAAAGTGCAGCCCTGGGCCGCCGGGGCACAAGAGGCAGTTGGTGTAGTGCTGCTTGGTTTTGCCTGCGATGAAGGGGTGCGCCGTAACAAGGGGCGTGTCGGTGCCGCCGGTGCGCCGCAAGCGGTGCGCAAGCTGCTGGCCAACACCGCTTGGCATCTGAGTCGCCCCGTCTACGATGGTGGGGATGTGAGTTGCCCCGACGGCGATCTCGATGCCGCCCACGGCCGTCTGGCCGAGCGGGTCGCCGCTGCACTCGATCTGGGCCACTTCCCGCTGGTGCTGGGGGGCGGCCACGAGGTGGCGTTCGGCAGCTGGAGCGGCCTCAACAGTCATCTGGGCGGCAGTGGCAGGGTCGGCATTATCAACCTCGATGCCCACTTCGACCTGCGCATGAAGCAGGAGCAGGCCAGCTCCGGCACCCCCTTCTTCCAGATCGCCGAGCAGTGCGCCGCCGAGGGCTCACCGTTTCACTACGCCTGCCTCGGGGTGGCCGAGACCGCCAATACCCAAGCGCTGTTTGCCCGTGCCGAGGCGCTGGGTGTGTGGCATGTGCTGGACGAGGCGATGACCCAGACCGGGCTGCCAGCCTTGCTAAGCGGGCTGGACGCCTTTATCGCCCACTGTGATCACCTCTATCTGACCATCGATCTCGATGTGCTGCCCGGCAACCTGATGCCGGGAGTGAGCGCCCCCGCCGCCCGCGGCGTGGAGCTGGCGGTGATCGAACCGCTCATTGCCCATATCCGGGCCAGCGGCAAGCTGAGGCTCGCCGATCTGGCCGAGTACAACCCGACGCTGGATCAGGATAATCGCAGCGCCCGCGTGGTCGCTCGACTGGTTCATCTGTTGACCCGTTAACCCTTTGGCCGCATATCGCCGAAGGCACCCTATTGATACAACAAGGAGTGTGTATGTCTGTGCAACAGCAGGATCCCCGTCATGATCCGAACCGCGTGATCCGTGCCCCGCGCGGTACCGAGCTGACCGCCAAGAGCTGGCTCACCGAGGCGCCGCTGCGGATGCTGATGAACAACCTGGATCCCGAGGTGGCCGAGCATCCCCAGTCGCTGGTGGTGTATGGCGGCATCGGTCGCGCTGCCCGCAACTGGGCCTGCTTCGACAAGATCGTCGAGGTGCTGACCCGGCTGGAGGAGGATCAGACCCTGCTGGTGCAATCCGGCAAGCCGGTCGGGGTGTTCCAGACCCACAAGGATGCGCCGCGGGTGCTGATCGCCAACTCCAACCTGGTGCCCCACTGGGCCAACTGGGAGCACTTCAACGAGCTCGATAAGAAGGGGTTGATGATGTACGGCCAGATGACCGCCGGCTCTTGGATCTACATCGGTACTCAGGGGATCGTGCAGGGCACTTACGAGACCTTCTTCGCGGTGGCCAATCAGCACTTCAACGGCGAACCCAAGGGGCGCTGGATCCTCACCGGCGGGCTCGGCGGCATGGGTGGTGCCCAGCCGCTGGCTGCCACCATGGCTGGCTTCTCGATGATCGCGGTGGAGTGCGACGAGACCCGCATCGATTTTCGTCTGCGCACCCGTTATGTGGACAAGAAGGCTCACAGCCTGGATGAGGCGCTGGCCATGGTCGAAGAGGCCAAACAGAGCGGCACCGCCATCTCCATCGGCCTGGTCGGCAACGCCGCCGACGTCTTCGCCGAGCTGGTGGTCCGGGGCATCACACCGGATGTGGTGACCGACCAGACCTCCGCCCACGACCCGGTGCACGGCTACCTGCCGCAGGGCTGGAGCGTTGCCAAATGGCGCGAGCTGCAGCAGAGTGCCCCGCAGGAGGTTAATCTGGCCGCTCGTCGCTCCATGGCCCGTCAGGTGGAGGCGATGCTGACCCTGCAAGAGCGCGGCGCGGCGACTCTGGATTACGGCAACAACATCCGCCAGATGGCGCTGGAGGAGGGGGTTGCGAACGCCTTCGACTTCCCCGGCTTCGTCCCCGCCTATATTCGCCCGCTGTTCTGCGAGGGGATTGGCCCGTTCCGCTGGGTGGCCCTCTCTGGCGATCCGGAAGATATCTACAAGACAGATCAGAAGGTGAAAGAGCTGATCCCCGACGATCCTCACCTGCATAACTGGCTCGACATGGCCCGCGAGCGGATCGCGTTTCAGGGGCTGCCGGCGCGGATCTGCTGGGTCGGGGTCAAGGATCGGGTAC